>JAIRZG010000079.1 GCA_031267345.1 Zoogloeaceae bacterium | reverse complement strand
AGCTCTCCGAAAGAATTATTGGGTGCCTGCGCGAGCAGGCATAACACGACATAGACCGGCACTTTGAACTTTCTACCATAGAACATTCTTTACCCCCGTTCCATTGTCAACCTTGGTCACCAAAAAATCAAACCACGTTGCGCTGGAAGAGTAGCCAGACCCCTTCATTGAACGATTGTCGTCAATTGAACTTTCAAGGTAGGCGCGCAATGTTTCCGCCGCAGCATGCGGGCCAGCGCACGCATCACGTATATTCACAAACCGGATGGGATCTTTTGGACGTTCTGTTCCCACAAACGCATGGTTGTCGAAGCCCGTGCGATACGGGTTGTCCTCCGGCGTCACCGCTGTGATGGCATCGCCCAACATCGTCAACTCGGCATTCAGTTGCGCCTTGAATTTGTTTGCAAAGTCTTTCACAGGAGTAGTCGGCCCGCTCGCGGACAATGCATTATTGATTAATCCCGCAATATCAGCGTAGCTGGATTTTCTCAGTATTGTGACAAAATTGTTTGAATATTCTGTATCGCTCAGGCCTTTGGTTCTGTCAAGAATATCCAGTTCATTTTGCAACGCCGGAACAAGGATCTGCGCTTTTTTAAAATCGTCATTAACCCCCGTAAAGAATGGATTGTTGCAGTTTCCAACGCCAATCAGATCGGACGATTTGATATAGCCAAATGGTTCCTGGAATACCCAATCGACCTTCACGCCCAGGCAGCCACAAAATGCCTGCACAGCGGCTGCTTGATCGTAACAATTGACAGTTCTTGGATCTGCGCCGATACGAAGAACATCTTCGCCCTGCTTCAGAATATATTTCCTAAGATAAAATACGCCCCCTAAGCCGTCTGGTATATCTCCAAAATGCGACGCCCCAAGAATCGTGTCATACACCATCCCGTTATCCTTGGAATGCAAAAACCGCGTCACCGCCGCTGAAATCTTGTCGGGGTCGGACAGCCCCTTTACCCCCGCCTTTTTGAACATCATCCGCAGCGCCTCGACCCAGACGCCCTTTTTGTAAAACGCGGCGGGCAGGTCGTAGATGAAGAACAATTCCAGGCGGCTTTGCTGCTTCAAAGGCACTTCATGGCCTTTTTCGGACACCAGCTTCCAAGCCATCTTCCCCGTGTAGTGCTCCAGTCCAGCGGGCAGGCTGTCGAGCTTCATCACCACCTCCTGCTCGCCCACTCGCAGGACGATGGGCGCTTGACTCTTGCTGCTCAGGCCCATGCCGCTGCCCTGCAAGACGTAATTCCCGGTGACGTTCTTGAGTTTCTTGATGTTGATCTTGACCTTGAATTCATCGGTTTTTTTCGCGTTCCCATTGACCAGATAGACCCCCGGCCGGGTCGATTGTCCGTTTTCATGGTAGATCGACGCATCTTTTTTTTCCTTGATGGCCTTTGCGTCTTTCTGGCTCCAGTTCGGCGCAGCGATGGGAATGTCTTTTCGCGTCGCCCGGATGCCGGAAGTCCAGGAGACTTCCAGCAATCCCACGGTGAATTTCTGTTTCGAGCAATCCGCCGTCGCGCACCGTTTCTCTGGCGGGCCCATTGCAACCGCCGTTTTTTTCACGGTGGCGGCGGTGGGCTTCGACTTGTGCTTCGACTTGGACTTGGCGGCGGGCTTGGCGGCGGGCTTGGCGGCGGGCTTTGTTTTGGGCGGCGGAGGTGTTGGCATGATGAGTTTTTTATCTATACAGGTTGTTATGCGGTCTATTGAAGGTAGCTCTCGGTCAGGGGCGTGCCGTCACGGGCGCAGCAGAGAAGGGCTTGTTGCCATGCCTGCTCCTGCCGGATCGCGGGCTCAGCCAGCAGGCACCAGACGCAGGCGAGCAAGTCCTCTTCCCGTTGCAGCCCGTGGCCGCGCGCTTCCGCCAGCAAGTCCTCGACCTGCGCCAGCCGCACGCCGTAGCAGTCGCTGTCGAACAGTTCCGGCGCTTCGTTCTGTAGCGCGTTGACGAGCCGGTAGGGCTGGGGATCGCCCGCCAGCGCCGTCATCAGTTCTGGAGAATCGGCCAGGCGCAGGTAACGCAGGCCGTGGAAATATTCTTCTCCGGGCACTTCGCCGCCGCCCGCGAAGCTCTGCCAGCCCTCGCCCTGCGGCGAGGCTTGCGGGTAGCACCAGCGCACTACCGGTTTCATGAGCAGGTGCACCCAGTTGCGCGGGGCCAGTTCGTGCAGCGTCGGCAGTATCTCCGGCGCGTAGAAGCGCAGCAGGTAGCTGTCCACGTGGGAGGCACGGGCAACTGTGAAATTGCTCAGGTATTCCGCCATGCGACCGGCGGGCAGGGTGCCGATGATCCACGCGCTGACGGTGTCGCTGTTGCAATCGGACAATTCTTCGGTCAGGGCGCGCGCCCCGCCTGTGTGCGTCACCAGCATCGGCCCGTGGGGCGCAAGCGCTTTGTGTTTGGGATGGCGCAGCACGGGATGGGTCTGCAAGCCTTGCCGCGCGGTAAAATCCGCGCTCGCTTCTCCGCGTAGCCGCCCTATCTCCACCAGCGCCGCGAGGTGGCGCGGCACGGCGCTCGCCGCGTCAAGGTTTGTGATCAGCTCATCAAGCATGGCGCTACGCGTTGTGCCCGGGACGGTGGTCGTGGTGCTGTCCATGTCAGACCTTCACCAGGCCAAGCCCGCGGTCAATCGCCTTCAGGAAGCATTCGAGGCAGAAGTCCGGCGAGGGCATGAACGGTATTTCCAGGCTCGCCGGGCCGCTGTAGCCGTAGCTGCCCGCTTTGAAGCTGACATGGCCCGGGGCGCTGATGTCGATGTTGCCGCCCTTGAGCTGGACGGTCGCGCCGCCGCAGTTGATGATGAGTTCTTCTTTGGCGGCGGCTTCCATGCGGCCCTTGTTGGCATGGATCCGGATGTTCTGCTCGCCCACGATTTCTACGTCGCCGTCCTGCGCCCAGAGCCGCGCGTGGCCTTTGGCGGTGATGAGTCTGAGGTTGATTTTGCCGGGCAGGCCGTGCACAAAAAGGCTGATTTTTTTACCCGCGTTGTGTATCCATCTGCGCGCGGTGCTTTGTTGAGTATCGCGATGGCTGAGGGTGTCGATGTTTTCCGCC
>JAIRZG010000243.1 GCA_031267345.1 Zoogloeaceae bacterium | reverse complement strand
GACAAGTTTCTATCGCCCAGGCACTCGGGCGGTCATCCCCGCGGCGATGGGAAAGGAAGGCGGCACGGCAAGGGCTGATTGATTTCGTGTAGCGAGGCCGGTCGTGCAATGCACCCCGGCTCCGCAGAAAACGGCCAGATGCCCGTAAGGGCATCTGGCCGTTTTCTGGATCATACGCCTGCGCGGGCGGGTTCGAGAAACTCTGGCAGAAACGGCAGGTGCATCAAGTCAGAATATGAACCCCGCTATGGGATGCGAAAGCGAGGGGCAAGGTCACCCAGGGTTTCAGCCGGAGTTGGTTTTACGATGAAAACTCGTTGACAATCAGCAGAACAACGGCAATGGCGAACGCAAAAAGTTCACTCCTGTTTACCCCCGCCGCTCCAGCACAACCGTCGTGCCGTAAACCAGCGGTTCCGCCGCGATATTCGCGGCGCTGAAACGCACATTGACAAATCCTGTCGCAGCATACCTGTTCTGCTTGACCTCCGGCGAGTTTCCGGCCTCTGTTTTCTTCTCCCTGTTATAGTTCGCCTTTCCCGGATCGATACTTTTCCCATGTTCCATT
The DNA here is from genome assembly GCA_031267345.1 of Zoogloeaceae bacterium. Taxonomy (GTDB): domain Bacteria; phylum Pseudomonadota; class Gammaproteobacteria; order Burkholderiales; family Rhodocyclaceae; genus Azovibrio. The sequence continues at coordinate 3,010 of JAIRZG010000243.1, read as the reverse complement.
CCACCTTACAGGCGCTGGATGTCGGGCATTACCAGAGCTTGCGCGCTGGAGCGACGGTGCTGGAAGCCGACAGTTTCGGCGACAAGGTGCTACGTCTTGCCGATGGCGCGATATTGAAGCTGTTCCGCCGCAAACGTTTGTTTTCCTCCGCGCTCTTCCATCCCTATGCGCGCAGTTTCGTCGACAACATTCGGGGATTGCGGGCGCGTGGCATCGAGTGCCCGCAAGTCATCAACGCCTACCACATCGCCGACATCGCCCGCGACGCCGTGCATTACCGCCCCCTGGCGGGCGAAACCCTGCGCCGGATCATCGCGGCGTCGACGCCCGAAGCGCCTCATTCGCGCGCCGAACTGGCGCAACGACTGGGGAAATTCGTCGCCCGTCTGCACGAAGATGGCGTCTATTTCCGTTCCCTGCATCTCGGCAATGTGGTGCTGACGCCAGCGGGCGAACTGGGTTTGATTGACATTTCCGACCTGCGCTTTCGCCATCCGCCCCTGCGCGCTTCCTTGCGCCAGCGCAATTTCCGCCATCTGTTGCGCGCCGCCAACGACCGCGACTGGCTCATGCAGGATGACGGCGCGGCGTTTTGCGCGGGTTATCTGGCGGGGAGCGCGGCGTTGTCCGCCGGGCAGATGGCGCCTGTTTTTTCCAGACCCTACTTCTACATCGTATATTTTGAAAAATCCCTGTGCCGCAGCAAGTCCAGCGGATTCATGGACGTGATTGAAAAATACAATTTTTCAACAGGGCAGTGGGATGCGCTTGCCGCACAAGAACGCCTGCGTGTTCAGGATGAGTATTGGGGCTACGAACCGGGTGACCCCTATTCTTTTGGCGGCTCGTGGAATGTTGACGCCATTGAGGAACGGCAGGTAGCCCGGTGGATAAAAGCGCACACGCCCAAACCCGCGACGGGCGCCTGACCCCGGTCATCTCCCGTTCTCCCGGGCCTGAATCGGCGTGGTTGATCAGGAATGTCACCGCGTAACGCCCGCCCTGCGGCGGGTGATCTTCTCCCGCAAGGTAAAAACCCACATAATTCGCGCCCTTACCTTTTCTTCCGTCGTGTTTATGTTCGCAATGAATCTGCAAGGCTGGACGGCCTGGACGCCCGCTGTGGAAACGCCCGCCGCGTGGGCGGACTGGGCGCGATCCGGCGCGGTCGCGCCGTCTGTCGCAGCAGAAGAAGTTTGTCCGCCGCCGATCAAGGAAATCCCGCCGCTGTTGCGCCGTCGCGCCGAGTCGATGGGACGCGCCTTGCTGCATGTGCTCTCCCGTTCGGAATTGCCCTATGCCGGACAGCCGCTCATCTTGTGCAGCCGTTGGGGAGAACTGCCGCGCTCGCTGGCGCTTCAGCGCGAACTGGCGCGCGATGGGCAGGTTTCGCCGCAGCAGTTCAGCATGTCCGTGCATAACGCCATTGGCGGCCTGTTCATGATGGCGCAAAAAGCCGACGCGCCGCTCACCGCGCTGGCCGCCGCCGAAGAAACGGCGCTGGCGGGCCTGCAGGAAGCGGCTATCCAGCTTGCCGACGGCGCGGCAAGCGTCTGGCTCTGTTTTTCCGAAGAACCGCTGCCGGAGGAATACCGCCATCTGGACACGTCGCCTCAGCCTCAACACACCGATTATTTCGCCCTGCTGCTCGAACTCACAGCGGGCGAAGCGTTTTGTTTGCAGCCGGAAACCGGCGTAACAGCGGAACATGCTCCGGCTTCGCCCTTGCGACTTTTGCGCTTTCTACTTTTGCCGGAAGTGGAAACGCTTTGTTTGTCGCCGCGCGGCGGCTGGATCTTGCGTCGGCAAAACGCAGCTTGCATCACATGATGGATCGTCCCTTTCGCATTATCGCCACCGCATTCTGTTTCGCCGTTTTCGGTCTGGGCGGGTTGTTGATACTTTGTTTCGTCTTTCCCTGTCTGCGCCTTGTTTACGCCGATCCGCAAACTTCCCAACGTCATGCGCGTAGCATTATCCATAAAACCTTCAAAGGATTTGTGCGCCTCATGGTGGTTTGCGGCGTGATTCGTTATGAAGTGCGACACGTCGAAAAACTCATGCGTAACGGTCTGTTGATTGTCGCCAATCATCCTTCGCTGATTGACGTGGTGTTGTTGATTGCGCTGATCGAGCGCCCGAATTGCGTGGTCAAGGCCAGTCTGCGCGACAACGTGTTTACCCGTGGGCCGGTGCGCAGCGCGGGTTTTGTGGTGAATACGGACGGCCCGCAACTGGTGGCGGATTGCGTGACTTCGGCGCGCTCCGGCGACAACCTGATCATTTTTCCGGAAGGGACGCGCAGCCTGGAACACAATGGCGCGCTGAATCCCCTGAAGCGCGGCGCAGCCAATATCGCCCTGCGCGGCGACCTGCCGTTGACGCCCGTGGTCATCACCGTCTCGGAACCCATGCTGGGCAAGGGGCAAGGCTGGCGCAACGCGCCGCGCAAGCGCCCGCACTTCATCTTGAGCGTGGAAGACGATATGCCCATGACGCGCTATCGCTTTGCGCTGGCGGCGGACGATACGGCGGCTGGCGAAGCCCTGCCCGCCGCCTCCCGTATGGCGCGGGTGCTTTCCCGTGATTTGAGCGCCTTTTTTGCCGAAAAAATCAGAAGTCAGGCATCCGATGCCAGGGATCAGGAGCAAGAAATGAGCGACAGGCCTTCAGGCCTGTCGGTCTGACGTGTCTTGGAAGGGGTTTCTCTCCCCTCCCAAAACGGTCGCCTGAAACCCCGCCCTGTAGGGGCGGCTTGCAGCCGCCCGCAGATATGGGTGGTGGGGCGGGCGCGAGAATCGCGCCCCTACGGTCGCCTACGGGCGACAAAACCTTACCCCTTGTATGTTTTTCCCCCTAGATGTTGTCGTCACGAAATATCGGTCCATAGCGCGATACAGCGAATTTGGACGGCAGCAACGAAAGAGGCCGTATTTTTGGCGTAGCGCGTGGCAATTCCACGCCGTCGCTTCAGATGCAAAAAAGCATTTTCGACAAGATGACGTAGCCG
>JAIRZG010000220.1 GCA_031267345.1 Zoogloeaceae bacterium | reverse complement strand
CCAGCCGGAAACGCCGCCCGCCAGCACCGCCACATCGCTGTAACCCAATGCCAGCAAACGCCACGCCGCCCGCTCGGCATAACCCTCGCCATCATCCAGCGTAACGATGGCGACATCACGTCGGGGCAAGCGGGCGTAGACCTCCAGTTCGAGGCGTGAAAGCGGCAGGTTGGCGGCAAACAGCGGATGCGCCTGTGCGTGTGGGTCTTCTTCCCGCACATCCAGCAGGGCGATTTCGCGCCGCTCGAGCAGCGCGGCGCGAACATTGGCAAAGGTTTTGACAGGCACGACGGCGGACAAAACACTCATGCAACCGCTTCGCTCCACAGGTTGGGCAGAACGTCGTTGGCATAGCCGGAAACGAAGGGTCTGGACGCGCCCGTGGTAATGTCGAACACATGCCGATGCACCCGACCAATGTTTTTACCATAAACATGTATGCTGATCGAAGGCTGGTTGTTCAGGGCGTTGGAAACTTCGTGAATGTCGCCGATGTCGGGGGATACGGCAGTTACGCCGCCCGCGTCGAGTATGCCGCGTCCGGTTTCACTGTAGCTGCCGTTCGCTTGTTTCCGGAAGGTGATTTCCTGTTCCTTGCCGCGCAATCCGCCGACAATGCCCCAGGTCTGATGGTCATGCACCGGCGTCTTTTGCCCCGGCCCCCAGACAAAACTGACGATGGAAAGCCGATCCAGCGGGTCGGCGTAGAGCAGGTATTGCTGATAATGCTGCGGATGCGGCTGGGCAAAGGCGTCGGGCAGCCATTCGTCGCTGGAAACCAGCGTGGCGACCAGCTTTTTGCCCTCAACGAAAATGGTGGCTTCATCCGGTTTGGTCTCCAGCAGACGAGTGATGTCCTGAATGAAGGTAAGCAGTTTTTGCGTGTTGGCGCTCATGATGCGGTCTCCGTTTTGGCGATAAGGAAGCGGATGCTAAAAGATTTGCGTGGCAAGGCTTAGATTGTTTCTGGAAAATCAAATAACCAAAACAGTTGGATGCCAGGAATCAGGTGTCAGCGCGAAGCCCAAAGGTTTTTTCCGATCCCGGGCGCCTGACCCATGATCCCTGATGTACCATCGCGCCTTGTCGTCATGCCACAGGGAGTGCGCCGCATGAGCAGTTTTGCCACGCTTTGGAATGTGCCGGGAGGGACGGGGCTGGTGTTTGCCCTGTTGGCGTTGCTGGCGCTGGTGTTTTTGTTGCGTTTTGTCCTGCCCGCCCTGCTGTTGCAGGCGCGCTTGCGGCGGGCGATTCGGGCGTTGACGGCGATTTCCGGCAAAGGAACGCCGACGCCGGAAGCCATCGCCCAGACGGTGATGACGACCGCGCCCTTGCGGCATTTATGGCGCGAATACGCCCAGACCCTGCATCGTCAGGACGGGACAGGGGGGAAGGTTCGCGCGACCGCCGCCGCCGGACATTTTTTTACGCCCACGGCGTTGGTGGATACGCCGCTCAATACCGGCTTTTATCGCCATCTTCCTGGCATACTCACCGGCATCGGCATTATCGGCACCTTTGCCGGCCTGATTGCGGGCTTGAGCCATTTCGAGGTCAACAGCAACACCGATACGGTGCGCCTGAGTCTGGGCAATCTGATTCAGGGCGTGGGTCACGCCTTTCAGGTTTCCGCGTTGGCGATTACGCTGGCGATGCTGGCGACCTGGATGGAAAAATCGCTGGTGACGCTCGCCTGCCGCCTGACGGCGCGGCTTGCCGAACAGATTGACAGCCTCTTTGAAAGCGGCGTGGAAGAAGAATATCTCGCGCGTCTGGTCGTCGCCAGCGAGCAGGCGGCGCGGCAGGGCGGAGATTTGCGGCAGGCGTTGACCGGCGATCTGCAAAAAAGCCTGGAGACGCTGCGCTCTGAACAGCAACAGGCGCAGGCGAAGCTGTGGCGGGAAATGAGCGTCCGGCTTGGAGACAGCATCGCGCAAGGTGTGAGCGACGCGGTCAACAAAAGTCTGCGCGAACCGCTGGCGCGCATGGCGGCAGCGGTGGAAGCCGTAGGCAAACATCAGGGCGAAGTCGCCGCGCACGCGCTGGAACCCCTGCTTTCCGGCTTTGCCCGACGCATGGAAGCGCAATTGGGGCATGGCAACGTGGCGCTGGAAGGCTTGCTTCTCAAAAGCGCCGAGGGGATGCAGCGCGTGACGCAGGAAATGGGCAGAGTGGTTGCCCGCATCGACGGCATGGGTCAGGGTGCGGTCAGCGCCGCTGCCGAAGGGCTTTCACACGCGGGCAGCGGCATGGGCAAGGCGGCGGACAATTTCGCCCAGGCCAGCGCCCAGGCAGGCGGGCAGTTGCTTGCGGCTTCCTCCGCGCTGGCGCAGGCGGCGGCGGACGCCAACGCGGTGATGCAACATGAAAACCGCAACCGCGAAGCCATCGCCGCGATGCTGGCTGAATTGCGCGGCATTTTGCAACAATCCCGCCGCGAAGCGACATTGACCGATGACCTGATATGGCGCATGGAAGCCGCCGCGCAGTCGCTCGCCGCCGCCAAGAGCGAGGCGGGCGCGTATCTGGAAGGCGTCAATCAGGTGTTGGGCGAGGCGCATAAAAGTTTTGCCGAAAACATCGAACGCACCTTAAGCGCGGGCAACCAGCAGTTTCACAAGGAGATGGCGCTGGCGGTCGATTATCTGAAAGGGGCGATTGAAGCCTTGGGCGATACCCTGGAAAACCTCACGGCAGGCCACAAATGACGCGCCGTTCGCCGCCACCCGCGCCGCATCCGGATGCGGCGGAACAACCCTTCTGGATTTCCTTTTCCGATCTCATGACGGCGCTGATGGTGCTGTTCCTGGTCGCCATGAGCGTGGCGCTGCTGGCGATCACCCACGACATCGCCGAAAGCGAAGATCAAAAGATTGGGCGGGAAGAAGAAATCGACGCTTTCATGGCGGAGCTTTCCCGTGTCGCCGCCGATTTTCCCGGCGTCAGCGTGCGCGGGCGGGTGGTGGATTTTGGCGATCGCGCCCGTTTCGAGACCAACAGTCACCGCCTGAATCCCGAACAGGTCAGGCTGCTGCGCGAGGTGACGCCGCAGATTCTCCGTCTGGCGCGTGAGCCGCTGGGCAGGAAGTGGCTGAAGCGCGTGGTGGTGGAAGGCTTTGCCGACGCGCGCGGCAGCTATCTGTATAACCTCAACCTTTCCCTGCAACGCGCCGAACGTCTGCTTTGCGTGTTGCTGGCTCCGGATGCCGTTACCGCCCTGAACGCCGAAGATCGCCTGATGGTGCGCGATCTGTTCCTGGTCAGCGGTTCTTCCTTCAATGCCTTGAAAGCCAGTCCGGAAGCCAGCCGCCGCCTTGAATTGCGCCTGGAATTTCTGGAACTGGGCGAAGGCCGCGCCGCCAGCCATGACCTGCCGCTGGAAGAAGAACCGCGCTGCCCGCTGGAGGGGCGATGAACACGCCATTGAAAGACCTGGAGACGCGCATAAACGCCGCCCTTGCCGGACGCCCGCGCCAAATGGCTTTTAGCGCGTCGGCGCGGATGCGCGCCAGTCTGGAAGGCGCGCGTGATCTGGCGGGCAGTCGGCGCGGCATGGCGGAAGCGGAGCGCGTGGCGCAAGGCTTGATGGCCTTGCGCCTTCAGGAAAACCCCGATTTTGTGCGCCTGAAATACGCCTGCTACGGTCTGGCGCGCGCCGCCGACTGGGATTCGCGGCGCGTGTTGGCGGATGTGGCGCTGGTCAACAAACTGCTGCTGCGGGTCGCCGCCCTGAAAAATGACGAACGCCGCTTCCAGTCCTGCCGCCGCGCCCTCCTCGCCGCCCTGAAAGAAGCCGATGCGTTGCCGGAATCTTCCTGCCCGCAAGGCCGCGCCACCCTGCGTCGCTTTCTGGAATGTCAGGAAAATCCTGAACCGGTCAAAATCCGTCCTTCAGGGTTTTCTCCCTCCCCTGCAAGAGGAGGGAGGTGATGGGGTTCAGGCATCAGGGATGAAGCGTACAATCCTCCGCCATTCATACCCTCACGAATGAGGAAAGCCATGCCGTTGGGCTGGGAAGAAATACAGGCGAACGCAATGCGTTTTGCCAAACGCTGGAAGACTTCGCGTAATGAAGAATCCGACGCGCAGACTTTTCAGACGGATTTTTTTCGTGTCTTCGGCGTCGCCGAGGCGACGGCGGTCGGCGGCTTTGAATACAAGGTTCCGTTGGAGGACGGACGCGCGGGCTATATCGACTATTTGTGGAAAGGCAAAATCGCCGTCGAAATGAAATCGCGCGGCAAAAATCTGAACGCCGCTTATGAGCAGTTGAAGGAATATGTCTTTCACCTGCCCGCCGAAGACATGCCGGATGTATTGATGGTTTGCGACTTCGCCAGCATCGTGTTGTATTACCGCAGCACGGGTGAAAAACACGCCTTCAAGGTCAAAGACCTGAAAAAGCACATCCGCCGTTTCGCCGCCATTGCCGGGTATGAGACGACACGCATCTGTGAACATCAAACCGAAGTCAATGTCCGCGCCGCCGAAAAAATGGCGAAGCTGTATGACGCGCTAAAAGCCTGCGGTTATGAAGGTCACGCGCTGGAAGTCTATCTGGTGCGCTTGTTGTTCTGCCTGTTTGCCGACGATACCGGCATTTTTCCCAAGGATAGTCTGGCCAATTACATCGAAAACGCCAAAGTCGACGGCAGCGATTTGTCCGAACACATTTCCCGCCTCTTTGAAACGCTCAACCTGCCAGAAGAAACACGCAAGAAACGCGTCCTGCTGTCGCCGGATTTGTTGCAATTCCGCTATATCAATGGCGGCTTGTTCGCTGATCCGCTGCCCTTTGCCGATTTTGACGCCAAAATGCGCGCCATCCTGCTGGAATGCTGCCGCTTTGACTGGAACAAAATCCCGCCCGCTATTTTCGGCGCGATGTTCCAGGGCGTGATGGATGAGCAAATGCGACGGGAGCTGGGCGCGCACTACACCAGCGAAGAGAACATTTTAAAACTCATCAACCCGCTGTTCATGGACGCATTACGCGCGGAGTTCGAGCAGGTCAAATACGATGAAAAACGCCTGACCCAATTCCACGACAAAATCGCCGGACTCAGGTTTCTTGACCCCGCCTGTGGCTGCGGCAACTTTTTGATGGTCGCTTACCGCGATCTGCGCCGTCTGGAACTGGACATCCTGCGCATGCAGTTGGGCGCCCTTCGCCAGCGGGTGACAGAGGTTGATTCCCTGTTAAAAGTGAAGGTTGGCCAGTTTTACGGCATCGAGTGTGAGGATTTTCCCTGCCAGATCGCGCAGGTGGGGATGTGGCTGATGGATCACCAGATGAACCTTGCCGTCTCGGAGGCTTTCGGCGCGTACTACGCGCGGCTGCCGCTGACGCAATCGGCGACCTTGGTCTGCGGCAACGCGCTGACGCTGGACTGGGAAGCCATCGTGCCCAAAACGGAATTGAGCTACATTCTGGGGAATCCGCCGTTTGTGGGCGCGTCCATGATGTCGGCAGTACAAAAGACGGACGCGGTTAGTATTTTTGGTAAAATAAAATTGTCGAACAGCATTGATTATGTTGGAGCGTGGTACCATAAAACAGATCGGTTTATACAAGACACATCCATTCGTGTTGCTTTTGTTTCCACAAACAGTATCACACAAGGCGAACAAGTCGCTCCTTTATGGAGCAAACTTTTTAGCGAATATAATATCCACATTGATTTTTGTTATCGTACTTTCAAATGGAGCAATGAGGCGAAGGGAAAGGCAGCCGTGCATTGTGTGATTATTGGATTCAGTAATCATCCGGACAATGATGCCAAAATAATCTATGAAAATGATGGTTCAAAAACCAGGGCGGCAAATATTAACGCCTATCTTGTGGACGCCCCGAATATTCTGATTTCAAGTCGCAGCGAACCCATTTGTCCGGTTCCACGAATGTATTTGGGAAACAAACCGGCTGATGGCGGCAATCTTATTCTCACAGCAAATGAAAAGGACGAGATATTAGCCAAAGAACCACAAACGGGAAAATTTATCAAGCGTTACCTTGGCGCAACAGAGTACATCAACGGAAATGAACGTTACTGCATCTGGCTGAAAGACGTTGCTTTTCAAGAGGTGAAAGATTGTCCGATTATTTTGGATAAAATCGGGAAAGTGCGAAAATTTCGACTCAAAAGTAGCGCCAAACCCACGGTTGAAAAAGCGGAAACGCCACATCTTTTTTTCTTCATATCCCAACCTGATTCTGATTATTTACTCGTTCCCAGCACATCATCGGAACATCGCAAATACATACCCGTCGGTTACATGGATAAAAATACGATTTCAAGCAATGCAAACATGATTATTCCCGGTGCAACGCTGTACCATTTCGGCATTTTGACTTCCAGCGTCCATATGGCATGGACACGCGCCATCTGCGGACGCTTGAAAAGCGATTATCGTTATACAGGGGTGGTTGTGTATAACAATTTCCCGTGGCCGGACGCAACTGCCGAACAAACAGGCGAAATCAGTGTGGCAGCCCAAAAGCCCTTGATGCAAGAAGTGTGTATCCCGAAAGTACGCTTGCGGATTTGTACGGCAAAAATTCCATGCCGTTCTACCCGGAACTGGTCAAAGCGCATCAGACTCTGGATAAACTCGTCCTGCAAATCTACGGCTTCTCCGCCCAAACCTCCGAACCCGAAATCGTCGCCGCCCTGATGCAACGCCACCAAACCCGCATCAACGCCGGATAACGCGCTTTTCTCCCCTCTCTCCTTGTGGGAGGAGGGGCCGGGGGAGAGGGGAAAAACAGCGTTCTCATCACGAACGACGGCGCAGACTAACCGTCGCCCCTACTCTCCAACGCTCCCCCACAAGAGGGAGCGGGTTGATCTGCGGCGCTATCGTGTCGACGGAAACGATCAGCAAACGCGCCTTCACCGACATTCCGACCACAGGGCTATGGCGCGTCCGCCCAGCAGTTGGGGGTTTCGTACAGGCGGATTTTGTTGAGGGTCAGGCGCGGGCCGTAGTTTTCCCGGTACACTGGCGCGAGCAGATCGAAGGCGGCGCGGGCGAGGTTTTCGGCGGTGGGGACACAATCCAGCAGTACGGTTTTGTGATCCGGCAAGGTAGCGAGAAAATCCACGACCGCCCGGTCTTCTCGCCAGACCAGAAAAGCGTGATCCCAGGCGTCGATCAGGCGCTTTCTGGCGATAGCCTTGATGTCGGAAAAGTCCAGCGCCATGCCGTTGTCGGCGGCGCCCGCCGCGTTCTGGACTTCCCCTTCCAGGGTGATTTCGATAACGTAGCGATGTCCGTGCAGGTTGCGGCACTGGCTTTTATGATCAGGAATGCGATGTCCGGCATCAAATTCCAGACGGCGGGTAATGCGCATACGAACAAGGGAAAACAGATGAAGGAAACAACGGATTGTAGCATCGGGCGACGAAACACGACGACAGCGCGGCTGACCATCGCCGACCATCGGCGCGATCAGGCCGGGCTGACCTATGTCTATCCCGTGCTTTCCCGTCGTGCGCGCGGCGTTTCCATCGGCATCAACCTCAACCTGAACCGCGCCTGCAACTGGGCTTGCATCTATTGTCAGGTGGAAAACCTGCAACGCGGCGCGCCGGAGGCCATCGATCTGGATTTGCTCGCAAACGAACTGGACGGCTTCCTGCGCGAAGCCACGCAAGGCGATTATCTGGCGCGGCATGTCGCCCAGACGCAGTATCGGCGACTGGCGGACATCGCTTTTTCCGGCGACGGCGAACCGACGGCGGCCAAGGAATTCGCGGCGGCGGCGGCGCGAGTGGTCGCCGTATTGGAGGCCCACGCGCTGCACGGTCGATTACCGCTGCGCCTGATCACCAATGGCAGCCTGATCCACAAAGTCCAGGCGGGATTGGCGACGCTGGCGCGGGCGGGCGGAGAGGCGTGGTTCAAGCTGGATCGCGGCGACGCGGCGGGGATGCAAGCCGTCAACCAGACCTCCGGCGATCCGGCGCGCGTGTTGAAAAATCTGCGCGCCTGCGCCGCGCTGTTGCCCACCTGGGCGCAAACCTGCTGGTTCGCCACAAATGGCAAAGCACCGGACGCGACGGCGGAGGCGGCGTATCTGGAAGTGCTGGCGCAGGCGGCGGACGTGATTCGCGGCGTACATCTTTATGGTTTGGCGCGGACGTCAAGGCAGGGCGGGGCGGAAAAACTGTCGCGCCTGTCCGCGCCGGAGTTGCGGGCGTGGGGACAGCGCATCCGACAAAAAACGGGCGTCCGGGTGAAAGTCTCACCCTGACGCCCGTTGAAGGGGTTACAACAGCGACAACCTTGCCTCAGGCCGTTTTTTCCGCTTTTTTTGCCTGTTGGGCAGATTTTTTCAGCGCCTTGAACTGCTCCGGCTCGTATTTCTTCAAATACTCCACGACTTCAAAGTCATCCCGCTTGATGCGGTGGATGTCAATCTGCTCCACATGCACCAGACGCAACAGCTCACGCACCGGCTTGGGCATGTTGCGCCCACTCTCGTAACGAGAGCCGCCGCTTTGGGTAACATTGATGCGCGACCAGAATTGTTGCTGGTTCAAGCCCAGCTTGTGCCGGATCTCGCGCGGATTGATGGGTTCAACTACTTTTACGTTCATCGTCTTCTTCCTCTCAAAAGATTGATTTCAAAATGGAAAACAGAAAAATTTCCGCTTTTGTCATATAACTCAAGTTATCGCTTGACGCTATAACTAAAGTTATAATTGCGCATTATAGGTAGCTGTCAAGCATAATTGCAAGTGTCTTAGCAATTTTTACATTTGATACAAATTGCGTGTGCTTCTCTTTTGCCGCGCTAAAATTGGCGAATTTTTCTCTCCGGAAGGAACGGCATGGCCCTGATTGTTCAAAAATACGGCGGAACCTCCGTGGGCAGCCCGGAGCGCATCAGGAATGTGGCGCAGCGCGTGGCGCGCTTCGTGGCGCGGGGGGATCAGGTGGTGGTGGTCGTTTCCGCCATGAGCGGCGAGACCAATCGTCTGCTCGCGCTGGCGAAAGAAATTCAGCCGCAACCCGACCCGCGCGAACTGGACGTGGTGCTTTCCACCGGCGAACAGGTAACGATCGGCCTGTTGTGCATGGCGTTGCAGGCGGCGGGCATTGCCGCCAGAAGCTACACGGGCGGACAGGCGCGTATCCTCACGGACGACGCTTTCAACAAGGCGCGCATCTCGAACATTGATGGCGACGCTATCCGCCGCGATCTGGAAGCCGGGCGCGTGGTGGTGGTGGCAGGCTTCCAGGGCGTGGACGCGGCGGGCAATATCACCACGCTGGGACGCGGCGGTTCGGATACCACGGGCGTGGCGCTGGCGGCGGCCCTCAAGGCCGATGAATGCCAGATTTACACCGACGTGGATGGCGTCTATACCACCGACCCGCGCATCGTCAGCGAAGCGAGAAAGCTCGATGTCATCACTTTCGAGGAAATGCTGGAAATGGCGAGCCTCGGCTCCAAGGTGCTGCAAATCCGTTCCGTTGAGTTTGCGGGCAAATACAAGGTCAAACTGCGCGTGCTTTCCAGCTTTGAAGAAGCGGGCGAAGGCACACTGATTACCGTTGAGGAAGGCAAAAACATGGAAGAACCGATTATTTCCGGCATCGCATTCAGTCGTGACGAGGCCAAACTAACCGTGTTGGGCGTCCCCGACCGTCCCGGCATCGCCTATCAGATTCTGGGCGCGGTGGCCGAGGCCAACATCGACGTGGACATGATTATCCAGAACATGGGACACGACGGCGCAACCGATTTTTCCTTTACGGTGAATCGTTCCGAATTCGACCAGGCGAAGGCAGCGCTGGAAGGCGCGCGCGAACATATCGGCGCGCGCGAGATTCAGGGCGACAACAAAGTTTGCAAGGTTTCCGCCGTGGGCGTGGGGATGCGCTCGCATCCCGGCGTCGCCAGCCAGATGTTTCGCGCGCTTGCGGAAGAAGGCATCAATATCCGCATGATCTCCACTTCGGAAATCAAGATTTCCGTGGTGCTGGACGAAAAATACCTGGAACTCGCCGTCCGCGCCCTGCACCGCGCCTTTGGACTGGAAGCGGGCTGAAAACCGGCTTTTCGCGCGAAACCGGCGCAAGGTGGCGTTTCACGACGATTCCCTGTATGATGCGCGCCTTCGCGGAAACGTGGCCGAGAGGTCGAAGGCACTCCCCTGCTAAGGGAGCATACGGGCAAAACCCGTATCGAGGGTTCGAATCCCTCCGTTTCCGCCAAAACATGCAAACGCTTACCCACGATAAGCCGCAAAAACCCGCAAAAACCAACGTAAAATCAATGGCTTTTGCGGGTTTTTTACGCACAAGCAATGTGCGGGTATTGAGTTCAGGAATTCATCAGAATGCCCGCAAATAAGCTAACAGCATCACAGTGTAAGATGTTTGGTCCCTCAGAGTGCTGGTGTAATCTATAGTCATCTACGGAGGGATGATTTATGGGACAAGTACTACACGGAAGCGCCCGCACGACAGAGGCCGTGCGTCGAGCGATCC
>JAIRZG010000166.1 GCA_031267345.1 Zoogloeaceae bacterium | reverse complement strand
AGTGAACACAAAGCTGCCCAGCAGAACCAGATAAAAGCGGCAAAAAATCTGCAGCAGATTGTGCTGCTGTCCATAGCCGCGCCGGGAGCGCGACCTGCGTCCGCAGGTGGGAAAAAGAGACTGATACGCCTGCCGGACGGCGGCAATGGAAGACTCAGCGCCAATCATGCTGACTGAACAGATAACCCTTGCCGCGCACCGTTTTTATGCGTGTGGGGTTTTCCGAGTCATCGCCGATTTTTTTCCTGAGGCGGGAAATGCGGGCGTCAATGGAGCGATCCAGACCATCGAAGCCGATGCCGCGCAAGGTGTGGAGCAATTCATCGCGCGACAGGATGCTGCCGGCGTGAGCCGCCAACAGCCAGAGCAGATCGAATTCCGCCGTGGTCAGATCCAGTTCTGCTTCGCCGGAACGGGCGGTGCGGGTGGTCTGGCTGATGCGGAAATTGCCGAAGGCTAATTCCTTTTTGTCGGAACGCGCCGAACCCGGCTGGCGGCGCAACAACGCCTTGACCCGCGCCAGCAATACGCGCGGTTGCACGGTTTTGGTGATGTAGTCGTCCGCGCCCAGTTCCAGCCCCAGAATCTGGTCAAAATCCTCGTCGCGCGCCGTGAATATCATGATGATGCCTGAATACAACGGGCGAATGTTGCGGCAAAGCTCAAAGCCATCCTTGCCGGGCAGCATGATGTCCAGAATGACCACATCCGGCTGCTCAGCCAGAATGCGCGCCTCCGCTTTGTCGCCCCGGCTTTCAATCTGTACCACGAATTCGTTGTTGCTCAGATAATCCGCAGTAAGACGCGCCAGACGCGTATCGTCTTCGACCAGAAGAATATGCACCGTACTCATGCGACACAGTGTACCGACAACTGCGCTCGCGCCCGTGCTGGTTTCGCCACGTAATGCAACAATGTGTAACGGTGATCTTTGTATGCGCGGCGACCGAAGCCCATCCGTTGGCAGCGCAGATTCGGCGCAAAGCGGTGCCTTGCGCCGTTCCCGTTCTTATCCTCTGACCTTTTCGCGCATCAAACGTTGTTTTTCGCGCGCCCAGTCTTTTTCCTTTTCGTCTTCACGTTTGTCGTATTGTTTCTTGCCTTTGGCAAGGCCGATTTCAGCCTTGACGCGACCGTGCGCGTAGTGCAGATCGAGCGGCACGAGGGTATATCCAGCGCGTTCCACCTTGCCGATCAGTTGCATGATCTGGCCTTCATGCAAGAGCAGCTTGCGGGTGCGCACCGGGTCGGGGTGGATGTGGGTGGAGGCGGTGGGCAGCGGCGTGACGTGCATCCCCAGCAGCCAGATTTCGCCGCGTTTGACGAGCACATAGGCTTCCTTGAGTTGCACCCGTCCAGTGCGGATGGATTTGACCTCCCAGCCTTCCAAGGCAAGGCCTGCCTCGTATTTTTCTTCGATAAAATAATCGTGGAAGGCTTTTTTGTTGCTGGCAATACTCATCAGGATTCCTTTAGAATCGTTGGATTCTAGCAAGGAACGGGTTTAATGGAACATGGCATTGGTCGAAAAATCAGCCCTGATCGCCCATTCAGCGCAAAAAATGTTTGCGCTGGTGGATCGATGCGAGGATTATCCGCAATTTCTGCCTTGGTGCAGCCGCACCCAATGCCGTTTCCGCGACGAAATAATCACGGTCGGCACGTTGCACATTGATTTCCACGGCATAAAATCGCAGTTCACCACGGAAAACAGCAAGGAATTCCCTACCGCCATGCATATTCGTCTGGTCGATGGCCCATTCAGGAAGCTGGAAGGCTTCTGGCATTTCCACGTCTTGCAGGAAAACGCCTGCAAGGTGGCGTTTCGTCTGCACTATGAATTTTCCGGCAAACTGCTGGAAAAGGTAATCGGCCCCGTTTTCAACCGCATCGCCAATACCTTTGTCGAGGCTTTTGTCAAACGCGCCGACCAGATTTATGGCGTCGAATCATGAGCGGACACAGCATACAGGTGGAAGTGATTTATGCCCTGCCGGACAAACAGGAGGCGATAAGTCTGCGTCTGCCGCCCGCCAGCTCGTTGCATGCCGCGTTGCAGGCTTCCGGATTGTTGGAAAAATATCCGGAAATCGATCCGGAAAACGGCAAGTTCGGCATTTTTTCCAAACTCGCCAAAGCCGATACCCTCCTGCGCGACCGCGACCGGGTGGAAATCTACCGCCCCCTCATCGCCGATCCCAAACAAATCCGCCAACAACGCGCCGCCGCAGGCAAGGGACTCAGAAAGGGCGTTGCGGACGGCGGTTGAGGAAATCCCGAACAAGCCGGAATGCGTCCTGTCCCCGATAAGCGGAAATGACGGTTATCCAGCATTTCCCTGGCGGGATTGGGCGATTTTGCTTTGCCATTCCTGCGGCCCGCTGAGGTGTACGCTGCTACCCTTGGCGTCCACGGCCACCGTGACCGGCATGTCGACCACCTCGAATTCGTAAATGGCTTCCATGCCCAGATCGGCGAAGGCGACGACGCGGGCGCTTTTGATGGCTTTGGAGACCAGATAGGCCGCGCCGCCCACTGCCATCAGGTAGGCGGAGCGATTGTCCTGAATGGCGGCAATCGCTTCCGCGCCGCGCTCTGATTTGCCGATCATGGCGATCAGGCCGGTTTTTTCCAGCATCATGCGCGTGAATTTGTCCATGCGCGTGGCGGTGGTGGGGCCGGCGGGACCGACGGCTTCATCGCGCACCGGATCGACCGGGCCGACGTAATAAATCACCCGATTGGTGAAATCCACCGGCAGCGGCTCGCCTTTCGCCAGCATGTCCTGAATGCGCTTGTGCGCCGCATCGCGCCCGGTGAACATCCTGCCGTTCAGCAGCAAGGTTTGTCCGGGTCGCCAGGCGGTGACCTCGGCGCGCGTCAGGGTCGCCAGATTGACGCGGGTCGCGGTGTTGGCGTCGGCCTGCCAGGTCACATCCGGCCAGTCGGCAAGGTCAGGCGGGTCAAGTCGCGCCGCGCCGCTGCCGTCGAGACGGAAATGCACATGCCGCGTAGCGGCGCAATTGGGAATCAGGGCAACGGGCAACGATGCCGCGTGGGTTGGGTAATCCAGAATCTTCACATCCAACACCGTGGTCAGCCCGCCCAGCCCTTGCGCGCCAATGCCGAGCGCGTTGATTTTTTCCAGCAGTTCCAAACGTAGTTCTTCAGTACGGGTGAGCGTCGCGCCAGAACTTGCCTTTTCGCGCAGTTCGTGAATATCGATCGGCGCCATCAGCGATTCCTTGGCGAGCAACAGGGCCTTTTCCGGCGTACCGCCAATGCCGATGCCCAGTATGCCGGGCGGACACCAACCCGCGCCCATGCCGGGTACGGTCTTCAGCACCCATTCGACGATGGAGTCGGAAGGATTCAGCATCGCCAGCCGGGCCTTGTTTTCCGAGCCGCCGCCCTTGGCGGCGCAGATGACTTCCACGCCGTCGCCGGGGACGATTTCGTAATGCGTGACGGCAGGCGTGTTGTCGCGGCTGTTTTGCCGCTTGCCCGCCGGGTCGAGCAACACGGAAGCGCGCAGTTTGTTTTCCGGGTGCAGATAGGCGCGCCGCACGCCTTCATTGATCATTTCCTGCACGCTCATGGTCGCGTCCGCCCAACGCGCGTTCATGCCTACCTTCAAAAACACCACGGCAATGCCGGTATCCTGGCAGAGCGGTCGATGCCCGGTAGCACACAGGCGCGAATTGGTAAGAATCTGGGCGATGGCGTCTTTCGCGGCAGGATTTTCCTCGCGCGCCCAGGCTTCACCCATCGCGCGGATGAAATCTGCGGGGTGGTAGTAGCTGATGAACTGAAAGGCGTCGGCGATGGAAGCAATGAAGTCTTCCTGACGGATGTCGGTCATGCGGGGTTCTCCGTTGCGGGTATGCGCTGGCTTCAATGGGTGTTTTTGGAGACCAGCAATGCCTGATTCATCACTTTGTCGGTATAGGCCATGGCGATGGCGGAGATGATGAACACCAGATGAATCGTCACCTGCGCCACAATGGTCTCCGTCCTCATCTGGTCGGCGTTGATGAAGGTTTTTAACAGGTGAATGGAGGAAATGGTGACAATGGCGGTGGAGAGCTTGACTTTCAGCACGCTGGCATTGACATGCGACAACCATTCCGGCTGG
>JAIRZG010000123.1 GCA_031267345.1 Zoogloeaceae bacterium | reverse complement strand
ATCTGGGGGGGGTGGGGGTGCTTCCGGTTTTGTTGGCGGGGGCGGGGGGGCTTTCGGGACGCGGGGGGGTGGTGCGGGCGGGAACCTATGTGCTGGTCGCGGGCAGTACGCCGCGGGATCTGTTGAATTTGCTGGCTTCCGGCAAGGCGTTGCAGGTGGATGTGCGCCTCATCGAGGGTTGGACTTTCCGCGAATGGCGGCAAAAAATCGCCGCGCATCCCGACCTGACGCAGGTGACGGCGACGCTCTCCGACGCGGAATTGATGGCGCGTCTGGGTATGGCGGGACAAGCGCCGGAAGGCTTGTTTTTTCCCGACACCTATCGCGTGGACAAGTTTTCCGACGATCTGGCGCTGTTTGCCCGCGCCGCGCGCACCCTGGAGGCGCATCTGCAACGCGAATGGCAGGGAAGGGCGGAGAATCTGCCGTATCGCAACGCTTACGAAGCCCTGATCATGGCGTCCATCGTGGAAAAGGAAACCGGCGCGGAGGCTGACCGGAGCAAGATTGCCGGCGTGTTCGTCAATCGCCTGCGGATCGGAATGCGCCTGCAAACCGACCCGACTGTCATTTACGGTCTGGGGACAGCGTTCGACGGCAATTTGCGGCGGACGCATCTGGAGGCGGATACGCCCTACAATACCTATACCCGCGAAGGTTTGCCGCCGACGCCCATCGCCATGCCGGGGTTGGCTTCCCTTCGGGCGGCGCTGCATCCGGCGCAAACAAAGGCCTTGTATTTCGTGGCGCGCGGCGATGGCGGCAGCCAGTTTTCCGCAACCCTTGCCGAACACAACGCCGCCGTGGATCGTTACCAGCGTCGCCATCCGCGTCGTCCTTGAATCGAACGGAGTTTTTATGCTGTCTGCTTCCCTTGTCCCGCCCGCGCCTGACGCCAGTGCAGTGAAGCGTGGAAAATTCATTACGCTGGAAGGCATAGACGGCGCGGGCAAAAGCAGTCACGTCAGTTGGCTGGGCGATTTTATGCGCACGCGCGGCAAGCGCGTACTGCTGACGCGCGAGCCGGGCGGGACGCCGCTGGGCGAAAAGTTGCGCGCCAGTTTGTTGTCGGAAACCATGCACCCGGAAACAGAGGCGCTATTGATGTTCGCCGCCCGCCGCGAACATGTGGCGGCAGTGATTGCGCCCGCGCTGGCGCGGGGCGAGTGGGTGATTTGCGACCGTTTTTCGGACGCCAGCTTTGCCTATCAGGGCGGCGGCAAGGGCGTGGATCGGCGGCGTTTGCAGACGCTGGAAAGCTGGGTGCATGGCGAAGGCGCCAGCCAGCCCTGCGAACCGGATTTGACCCTGCTGTTTGACGTGCCCTGCGAAGTGGCGCGGCAACGCATTGTGCGGGCGGGGCGGCATCTGGATCGCTTCGAGCAGGAAGAAGCGCAATTTCATGATCGGGTGCGTCACGCCTATCTGGATCGCGCCGGCAAGCATCCGGAGCGTTTCCGCGTGTTGAATGGCGAATTGAGCCTTGCGGAAGTGCGGGCGCAACTGGTGCATATTTTTACGGGGCTGGCATGAAGGCCGAGGCGCTGCACGCCGAAAGCTGGCGACGCTTGCAGGAATGGCGGGCGCGGCTGCCCCATGCCTTGCTGCTTTCCGGCGGGCGCGGTCTGGGCAAGCTGGATTTGGCGTTTGCCTTTGCCGCCAGTCTGCTCTGCGAGACGCCGCAAGCTGGAGGCGCGGCCTGTGGCGAATGTCCGGCCTGTCGCTGGTTTTCCAGGGGGAATCATCCTGATTTTCGTCTGCTGCAACCGGCGGCCTTGCGCGTGGAAGAAGCGGAGGAAGATAAAAAATCCGGCAAGGGCGGCAAGGCGGGCGGCGCGGAGGGCGCGGAGGGCGCGGGCGACAAGGCGGACAAGGAAAAATCCGCGCGTAGCGGGCAACAGATTACCATCGACCAGATCCGCGAACTTGATGAATTCCTTTGCGTGGGCACGCATCGGCAAAAATCGCGCGTTATTCTGGTTCATCCGGCGGAACGCCTGAACCGCGAGGCGGCGAACGCGCTCTTGAAGATGCTGGAAGAGCCGCCGCAAAACACGCTGTTTTTGCTCGTTTCCAGCGAACCCATGCGGCTTGTCCCGACCTTGCGGAGTCGCTGCCAGACCCTGCGCCTGTCGCTGCCTGTGGTGGCGGAAGGCGAGGCGTTTCTGGCGGCTGCCGGATTGCGCGACGCCGCGACCTGGCTGGCCCTGGCGGGCGGCGCGCCGCTTCTGGCCTTGCAACTGGCCGAAAAAACCGCCGACTGGCAGCCACAGCTTACCGAGGCGCTGCAACGCGGCGAGTGTCTGGACGCCTTGCCTGCCGCCGCGCGACTGGAAAAAACCCTGAAAACGGTCAAGGGTGAAAACCCCTTGCCGCAGTTGGTGGATTGGGCGCAAAAGTGGCTGGTGGATCTCAATCTGGCGGCGCAAAATCTTCCCATCCGCTTTTATCTTGGAGAACGCGCTAAAATCATGACCTTGGCGAAAAAGAGCCAGACTGCCCGTCTGGCGCGTTTTTATCGCCAGTTGTCGCAACTGCGCCGGGAAAGCGCGCATCCCTTGAATCTGCGGCTTTTTCTCGAACAGTTTTTTCTTGATTACCGCGCCCTGTTTCTGGAGGAGTAAAGCTTATGTCCGTCAAGCCCGCCGCGCGCCCCACCGTGCTTTCGCTCAACATTAATTCCCGCTCCGCCCTGTACATGGCCTTTATTCCCAAGCTGAAGAACGGCGGGATTTTTATTCCCACTTCCCGCGCCTACGCGCTGGGCGATGAAGTCTTTGTGCTGCTCTCGCTGATGGATGATCCCGCCAAGCTGCCCATCGTCGGCAAGGTGGTGTGGATTACGCCCGTGGACGCGCAGAACAATCGCCCCCAGGGCATCGGCATTCACTTCAATGAAGACGAAAGCGGTCTGGAAGCCAAGCGCAAAATCGAGGCCATTTTAGGGTCGGCGCTGGGTTCCAGTCGTTCCAGTCACACCTTTTAATCATTCCTCATCATTGCCGCCGCCGATGCTGGTTGATTCGCACTGCCATCTGGATTTCCCCGAACTGGCGGAGACGTTGCCGCAGGTGCTGGCGAATATGCGGGTGCATGATGTGCGGGGCGCGTTGTGCATCGGCGTGAATCTGACGGATTTCCCCCGTGTGCGGGCACTGGCGGAAAATCATCCGCATCTGTTCGCCAGCGTGGGCCTGCATCCCGAATATGATAACGTCGAAGAACCGGACGCAGCGCGGCTGGCGACGCTGGCGGCGCACGAAAAGGTAATCGCCATCGGCGAGACGGGGTTGGATTACCATTGGCATAAAGACCGTCCCGAATGGCAACGGCGCCGCTTTCGCACGCACATCCGCGCCGCGCGGGCGGCGGGCAAGCCGCTGGTCATCCATACCCGTCAGGCGGCGGACGACACTCTTGCCATTTTGCGGGAGGAGGACGCGAGCGCGGTCGGCGGCATCCTGCACTGTTTTTCCGAAGACTGGAGCATGGCGCAAAAGGCGCTGGAAATGGGGTTTTATATTTCCTTTTCCGGCATCGTCACCTTCAAGAACGCGCGCGCGGTGCAGGAAGTCGCCCGGTGTATGCCGCTGGAGCGCCTTCTGGTCGAGACCGACGCGCCCTATCTCGCGCCCGCGCCGCATCGCGGCCAGACCAACCAGCCCGCCTACGTTCGCTTTGTCGCCGAAGCCGTCGCTCGTCTGCGCAACATGACCTTTGCCGAAGTCGCCGCCGCCAGCAGCGAAAATTTTTTCACTCTGTTTCCCCAAACCCGCGAGGCCATACGCGCATGAATTTCCTGTTTCGCGCCCTGTTGCCGACGCTTGTGTTGATTTTTTCCTTGAACGCCCAGGCCGCTGTCTATGACGATATGATGATCGCCGTCAAGCTGGGCGACAAGGGCACGGTGATTGAGCTGCTCAACCGAGGCATGGATGCCAATACCAGCGACATGGAAGGCAACACCCTGTTGATGATTGCCGCCCGCGCGGGTTATCTGGAACTGGTGGAACTGTTTATCGCCGAACGCGCCAAGCTGGACGCGCGCAACATGCACGGCGATTCCGCGTTGTCGCTCGCCGCGCTGGAAGGACGTTTTGCCGTGGCGCGGCGTTTGGTGGAAGCGGGCGCGCAGGTCAACAGCGAAGGCTGGCCGCCGCTGGCCTATGCCGCCTTCAACGGTCACGCGCAGATGGTGGATTACCTGCTTGCCCACGGCGCGAACGTGAACGCGACCAGCGAAAACGGCGTCACTGCCCTGATGATGGCGGCGCGCGGCGGCTATCTCGCCATCGTCCAACGTCTCGTCGCCGCCCGCGCCAACATCCACCTGCAAACCGATCGCGGCAAAACCGCCCTGGACTGGGCGCTGGAAAACCGGCATACCCATATCGCGGAATTTCTCCGGCATCAGGGGGAGCAGGGATCAAAGATTGAGGATTTGGGATCGGAGCGTGAATGAAGGGGAGGGACTGTCCATCCCTGACCCTCCGCGCACAGGATGCCCGGCAAAATCCCGCCGCACCCCCTTCCCCTTCAGGGGGAAGGGATGGGGTTCCGGCGGGAGGCAGGGTGCTTACTTCCTTCTGTCCGCTAAACCCCATCCCCACCCCGGCCTCCCCTTGAAGGGGGGGGGAGAACTGCCCGCCGCTCAACCCGCTCCCACTTTTTACTCCCTCTCCTCTTGTGGGAGAGGGGCAAGGGTTTGAAGAGGGTAACGTAGGGGCGACTTGTAGTCGCCCCTACAGAACCACGCCTGACCTTGCCCCGTCCAATGAATCCCATAGCTGAGGACATCATGCGATTGCCCTGGATCCTGCCCCATCGCTGCCAAACAAACCACCGCTTTCATGTAAAATTACTGTTTTGTTGAACATCCATATCAATGCAATGCATTATCGACGTGAAATAGATGGACTCAGAGCCATTGCCGTAATCGCTGTAGTTGTTTGCCATAGCGGGACTTCCTGGATACCGGGTGGCTTTGTGGGCGTAGATGTGTTTTTCGTCATCAGCGGCTACCTGATTACCAGTATTTTGCTCACTGAACTGGACGCGGGCGCTTTCAGTTTCACCCGATTTTACGAGCGACGGGCACGACGTATTCTGCCAGCGTTGTTTTGTATGCTCATCTGCTGCCTGCCTTTTGCCTGGTTTTTGCTGTTGCCTGATCAGTTGGAAAAATTTTCTGGCAGCCTGCTATGGGTACTCGCATCTATTTCAAACTTCTGGTTTCGTGGTGAAACTGGATATTTCGCGCCATCCGCGAACGAAATGCCGCTCTTGCACACTTGGAGCCTGGGTGTGGAAGAACAGTTCTACCTTTTCTTCCCACTGCTCGCTTTCCTTTGCTGGCGCAGCAAATATCGGAAAGGACTATTTACGGCGATCATTCTGCTCAGTGCTCTCTGGAGCCTGAGATACGCCGACAGCAGTTCATGGCGCGATTCAAGCTCCGTTTTTTTCATCCCTCAAGCGCGTATATGGGAGCTTTTCCTCGGTGCGCTTGCCGCTATATACCTAAGCTTGGCGCGTACAAGCCTGCCCAGCGTACAAGCCTGCCCAGCGGTGCGCAAGCGCGCTTGCGCACCGCTGGCTGCCGGAAGCCGTTTCAGCTTCGGGCCTGTTATTGATCCTGTTCGCCTGTGTACATTTCGATTCCGACTATCCTTCTCC
>JAIRZG010000108.1 GCA_031267345.1 Zoogloeaceae bacterium | reverse complement strand
CCTTTTTCCACCCAGTCGGCAATCTGCATCGGCGCGCCCTGGCGCAGTATCAGTTGCACGGTGGGATGCCGCGCCATGAATTCCCGCACCGCAGGCGGCATGGCGTAGCGCGCCTGGGTGTGCGTGGCGGCGACGGTGAGCGTGCCGGTCTCGCCGCCCGCGTAATCCCTGCCCAGACGCACCAGATTTTCCGCCTCGCGCAAAATCTGTTCGGCGCGCTCAATGATGGCGCAGCCCGGCTCGGTGACGCCGGTAAACCGCTTGCCACTGCGCTCGAAAATCATCACGCCCAACTCGTCCTCCAACAGTTTGATTTGCTTGGATACGCCGGGTTGCGAGATGTACAGGGCTTCCGCCGCTTCGGAAACATGCAGCCCTCGCCGCATGACTTCGACGATGTAGCGCAATTGCTGCAACTTCATGACCATTCCCCTAACAACGAAAAGTTATAGCAATGTAACTCCATATTCTTTTTCGTTCAAATCATAAGGCTTATCATAGCCCGATCTTCGATCCATAAGGCTGACATGTACCGTTACACTCCTGATGATCTGGCGCTGATCCGCGAGCGGGCGGCGCAATTCCGCGCGCAGGTGGAACGCTGGCGTTCCGGTGTCTTGAGCGATGACGAATTCCGTCCCCTGCGTCTGCAAAACGGATTGTATGTGCAGCGTCACGCGCCCATGCTGCGCGTAGCCGTGCCTTACGGCATGATTTCCGCCGACCAGTTACGCAAGCTGGCGGACATTTCCCGCCGTTATGACAAGGGCTACGGACATTTCACCACGCGCCACAATCTGCAATTGAACTGGGTGCGCATTGAGGATGTGCCGGATATTCTTGATGAACTTGCCGCAGTGGAAATGCATTCCATCCAGACTTCCGGCAACTGCATTCGCAACGTCACCACCGATCCCTTCGCGGGCATCGCGCCGGACGAGGCCATCGACCCGCGCCCGCTGGCGGAAATCCTGCGCCAGTGGAGCACCCTGCACCCGGAATTCGCCTTTTTGCCGCGCAAGTTCAAGATCGCTATTTCCGGCAGCACGGAGGATCGCACCCTGGGCTGGTATCACGATGTCGGTCTGCGTCTGGATCGTCAGGGCAACGGGCAGGAGGCCGCGTTTACCGTCATCGTCGGCGGCGGTCTGGGACGCACGCCCTTGCGAGGTCAGATCATCCGGCAACATCTACCCTGGCGGCATATCCTCGGTTATCTGGAAGCCATTGTGCGCGTCTTCAACCTGCATGGTCGCCGCGACAACCCCTACAAGGCGCGGCTGAAAATTTTTGTGCAGCGGATGGGTCTGGCGGAATTTTCCCGTCAGGTGGAAGCCGAATGGGCGCACCTGAAAGACGGTCCTGCCACGCTAACCGAAGCCGGATACCAGCGCATCGCCGCGCATTTTCAGCCGCCAGCGTACAAGCCCTTGACGACGCCGACAGCGCAACTTGCGGCGCAAAAAGCGGCGCATCCCGATTTCGTCCGCTGGCTCGCCCGCGCCACGCATCCGCACAAAACGCCGGGTTATGCCGCCGTCACCCTGTCGCTGAAAGCGCCGGGGCAGGCGCCCGGCGACATTACGGCGGAACAGATGGAAAACGTCGCGGCGCTGGCGGATGAATTCAGCTTTGGCGAAGCGCGTATCGCGCACGAACAGAATCTGGTGCTGGCGGACGTGGAACAAGGTCGCCTGTTTGAATTCTGGCGGACAGCGCAGAAAGTGGCGCTGGCAACGCCCAATGCGGGCTTGCTGACCGACATGATCTGCTGTCCCGGCGGCGACTTTTGCGATCTGGCCAATGCCCAGTCCGTCGCCATTGCCCGCGACATCCAGACGCGCTTTGCCGACCTTGAAACCCTGTTCGATCTGGGCGAAATTTCCCTCAACATCTCCGGCTGCATCAACGCCTGCGGGCATCATCATGTCGGCAACATCGGCATTCTCGGCGTCGATCGGCAAGGCGAGGAGTATTACCAGATCACCCTGGGTGGGCGGCAGGGTAGCGCGGCGCGTACTGGCAAGGTCATCGGCCCGGCGGTTCCCGCCGCCCGCGTCGCCGCTGTCGTCGCCGATATCCTCACGGTTTACCGCCGCGAACGTCGCCCGCAAGAAACTTTTTTGCAGACTTTCGGGCGCATCGGCAGCGCCCCTTTTAAACTCTGCCTGCGCGTCGCCGAAGTCGCGCCTGAAAGTACGGAGGCCATCGCATGAACGCCGTGATCCGGGAATCCGCCGCCGACTTCCAGCTGATCCCCGACGACCTTTGGCGCATCGCGCCGGAAGAAAACGATGCGCTCCCATCCCTGCCGAATGGCGCGTGGTTGTACCCGCTTGTCGCCTGGCAAAAGGAAGCCGCCGCCATCCGCGCGCGCGGGCAAAAGTTTGGTTTGTGGCTTAAACCGGATACGCCGCCCATTGCCCTGGAAGCGTTGAAAGCGAACTTTGTCGCTGACTTTGCCCTCATCGCGCTCGATTTTCCCGTATTCACCGATGGTCGCGCCTACAGTCTCGCCCGCCTGCTGCGCGAACGTCTGGGTTACACCGGCGAACTGCGCGCCGTCGGCCACGTCCTGCTCGATACCTTGCTGTTTACACGCCGTCTGGGCTTTGACGCCTGGGCTATGAGCGAACGCCAGAACGCCGAAACCGCGCTCGCCCATTTGCGAAGCCTGAGCCAAAGTCACATGATGCGCCACCCGTACCAGTGATCAGGGATCAGACGACAGGATTTGCGGTTCATGACAACTCCCATGGGAAAGAAAACGCAGGAAGCAGCGGTTACGCCTCGGCAATACGGAGAAGAGGACAAACAAGGCGGAACGATTATTCCTCCCCTCGCCTGTTTGCGGGAGAGGCGACGATTGGCCGCCTGCCCGTCATTCAAACGATAAAGCGGGCGAGAGCGGATTGTCCCATCCAACAAAAAACCTGCGCTGCGTGGGGCAATCGTCGGTTTTTTCGCGCAGGAAAAAACGCCTTATTTCAGCCTGATTTCCTTGTACAGCACGTGCTTTCTCGCTTTCGGGTCGTACTTGATGAACTCCAGTTTTTCAGGCGTGGTGCGCTTGTTCTTGGAGGTCGTATAAAAGTGTCCGGTTCCCGCTGAAGATTCCAGCTTGATTTTTTCGCGTCCGCCTTTGGCCATGTTCGTTATCCCTTGCGTTAGAGTTCGCCACGGCTACGCAGGTCGGTCAGCACGTCATCGATCCCTTTTTTGTCGATGAGGCGCAGACCGGCGCTGGAAACGCGCAGACGCACAAAACGGTTTTCAGTTTCAACCCAGAAACGACGATACTGCAAATTTGGCAGAAAACGACGCTTGGTTTTGTTGTTGGCATGGGAAACCTTGTTCCCCACTATCGGGGCCTTGCCCGTCACTTGGCAGACTCGCGCCATGATTGTTGCTCCAGATAAAAGTCCAGTTCGGAAAACCGAGTATTCTATCCTTCAATCCCCCTTTCCCGCAAGCCTGTTTTGCATTTTTGGTCTTTGCGAACGGCAAGGGCTAGAATGGCCGCTTGGTTTTTTCTGGATGCGGCAAACGATGGAATTGGAAGGCAAGCGGATTGTATTGGGCGTGACGGGCGGCGTGGCGGCGTACAAGGCGGCGGGTTTACTGCGTCTGCTCACTGGCGCGGGCGCGGATGTGCAGGTGGCGATGACCGAGGCCGCGACCCGCTTTGTTGGCCCGATCACCTTTGCCGCCCTTTCCGGCAAGCCCGTATTGACCGACATGTGGGCGGCGGCGGCCGACAACAGGCCCATGACGCACATCGATCTCACGCGCGCGGCGGACGCCATTCTGGTCGCGCCCGCGACAGCGGATTTTATCGCCCGGCTGGCGCAGGGTCGCGCCGATGACCTGCTCGCCACGCTGATCCTGGCGCGCGCCTGTCCCTTGCTGCTTGCGCCCGCCATGAACCGGCAGATGTGGGACAACCCGGCGACGCAACGCAATCTGGAACTCCTGCGGCAGGACGGCGTGATCTGCCTTGGCCCCGCAACTGGCGCGCAGGCTTGCGGCGAAGAAGGCATGGGGCGGATGCTGGAACCGGAAACACTGCAAGAAGCCTTGCGCGCCTTTTTTACGCCCAAGTCGCTGACGGAGAAAAAAGTCCTGCTCACGGCAGGCCCCACCTTTGAGGCCATTGATCCGGTGCGCGGCATCACCAATCTGTCTTCCGGCTGCATGGGCTACGCCGTGGCGCGCGCCGCCGCGCAGGCCGGGGCGGAGGTTACGCTGGTTTCCGGCCCGGTCGCGCGGGCTGCGCCCTTCAATGTCACACGCATTGCCGTGCAAAGCGCGCTGGAAATGCACGCCGCCGTCATGAAGCGGGCGGCGGACGCGGATATTTTCATCGCTGTCGCTGCCGTCGCCGATTACCGCGCCGAGCGGATTGCGCCGCAAAAGCTGAAAAAGAGCGCGGGTGGCCTGCCGGAAATTCGTCTGACGCCGAATCCCGACATCCTCGCCGAAGTCGCCGCCTTGCCGGACGCGCCGTTTTGCGTTGGCTTTGCCGCCGAAAGCGAGCAGCTCGAAACCCACGCCCAGCAAAAACGGCAACGCAAAAACATCCCGCTCATTGTCGGCAATCTCATTCAGGAAGGTTTTGGCGGCGAAACGAATCACGTCGTCCTGTTCGACGACGCAGGCAGCCATCCCCTGCCCGTCGCCCCCAAAACGCAAATTGCCCGTCAGTTGCTGGCGCATATCCTCGCCTTGATGGAAAAAAAATAATGGTCGCCAAAAGCATGGACATCAAGATTCTCGACGCCCGCCTCAAGGCCGACCCGCCGCATTACGCCTCGGCGGGCGCGGCGGGACTGGATTTGCGCGCCTGCATTGACGCGCCCTCGCAACTGCTGCCCGGTCAAACCCTGCTCATCCCGACCGGCATGGCCATCCATCTGGACGACCCCGGTCTCGCCGCACTGGTGCTACCGCGCTCCGGCCTGGGGCACAAGCACGGCATCGTGCTGGGCAATCTGGTCGGGCTGATCGATTCCGACTATCAGGGCGAAATCATGGTCTCCGCCTGGAATCGCGGCAATCATGCTTTTGTCATTGAGCCGCTGGAGCGCATTGCGCAACTGGTTATCGTGCCGGTATTGCAGGTCGGCCTCAACATCGTCGACGAATTCACGCCCTCGGCGCGCGGCGCTGGCGGCTTTGGCAGCACGGGGCGACAATGACGCGACGCCGGAAAACCCTCCTGCCCATCCTGATCGCCCTGCTGTCGCTGTTGCTGATTTTCCTTGCCGGACGGCTGTTCCGGCAGGGCGCGCGGGAAATCGGCAACCCGCCGGAGACGTCCGCAAAAACGCTGGAAACCATGCGCCTGCCGCCGGACGCCTGCGATCTGAGCCAGACGTCCTGTCGCGTCGAACTACCCGGCGGCGGCATCCTCACCGCCGAACTCACGCCACGCCCGCTGGCAACCCTGCAACCCTTGACGGCGCGGCTTACTGTGCGGGATATTCCGGCGGAAAGCGCGCTGCTGACCCTTTCCGGCGTCAACATGAACATGCCCTTCGACCCCGCGCCCTTGTGGGAGACCGCGCCCGGTCAGTTTGTCGGACAAACCACCCTGCCGATTTGCGTCACCGGCCCCATGCGCTGGCGCGCCGAGTTCAGCGTCATTTACCGACAACGCCAACTCATTGCCGAATTCCTGTTTGATGCGCAATGAACGCGCCTTTGCCTTTTCGGAGCCTTGCATGAGTCGTCTGATTATTTTCGATACCACCTTGCGCGATGGCGAACAAAGCCCCGGCGCTTCCATGACGCGGGAAGAAAAAATCCGCGTTGCCCGCCAACTGGAAAAAATGCGCGTGGACGTCATCGAGGCCGGCTTCGCCGCCGCCTCCCCCGGCGATTTTGAAGCCATCCGCGCGATTGCCGGAACGATACGCGAATCCACCGTCTGCTCGCTCGCCCGCGCCAATGAACAGGACATCGAACGCGCGGGCGAAGCCATTGTTCCGGCGGAGAAAAAACGCATTCACACCTTCATCGCCACCAGCCCCATCCACATGGAAAAAAAGCTCTGCATGACGCCCGATCAGGTGCTGGCGCAGGCGGTCAAGGCGATAGGCTGGGCGCGGCGCCATACCGACGACGTGGAATTTTCCGCCGAGGACGCGGGACGTTCCGATCTGGATTTTCTCTGCCGCGTTTTTGAGGCGGTCATCCAGGCGGGCGCGACCACCCTCAATGTGCCGGATACCGTAGGCTACACCCTGCCGCAACCCTTCGCGGAAACGATCCGCCGCCTGATCGAGCGCGTCCCCAACGCCGACAAGGTGATCTGGTCGGTGCATTGCCACAACGACCTGGGACTGGCGGTCGCCAATTCGCTTGCCGCCGTGCTGGCGGGCGCGCGGCAGGTGGAATGCACGATCAACGGTCTGGGCGAGCGGGCGGGCAACGCTTCGCTGGAAGAAGTGGTGATGGCGGTGCGTACCCGCGCCGACATTTTCACGCTGGACAGCAACATTGACGCCACGCAGATTGTTCCCGCCTCCAAACTGGTATCGCAGATTACCGGCTATCCGGTGCAGCCCAACAAGGCCATTGTCGGCGCCAACGCCTTCGCGCACGAGGCGGGCATCCATCAGGACGGCGTATTGAAGCATCGGGAAACCTACGAAATCATGCGCGCCGAAGACGTGGGCTGGAGCCAGAACAAGCTGGTGCTGGGCAAGCATTCGGGACGCAACGCCTTCAAGAGCCGCCTTGCCGAACTGGGCATCGTGCTGGAAAGCGAAGAAGCCCTGAACGCCGCCTTCGCCCGCTTCAAGACGCTGGCGGACAAAAAGCACGAGATTTTCGACGAGGATTTGCAAACGCTGATTTCCGACGAAATCCTCACGCCCGCCGCCGAACATTACCGCCTCAATTATTCGCGCGTCTCCTCCGAAACCGGAGAAACGCCGCGCGCGCAGGTGATCCTGAGCGTGGGCAAAGAAGAACGACAAGCGGAAGCCGACGGCTCCGGCCCGGTAGACGCGGCATTCCGGGCAATCGAACAAATTGCCCGCAGCGCGGCGCAACTCCTGCTGTATTCGGTCAACGCCATCACCACCGGCACCGACGCGCAGGGCGAAGTCACCGTGCGTCTGGCCAGAGACGGACGCATCGTCAATGGCCAGGGCGCAGACACGGATATCGTCATCGCCTCCGTCAAAGCCTACCTGAACGCCCTGAACAAGCTCCATTCCTGTCAGGACAAACTCGACCCGCAGAAGGGTAGCGTTTGAAGCCCGGAGACAGAGAGAGTCGACCTTCAAAATCATGCGAAGACCGCGCCTGCGGAGAGAGCAAGAAGTAGGGGCGGCTTGCAGCCGCCCGCAGGTGGGCGGGCGACCACAGGCCGCCTCTACAAGCCTGGGGTTTCAACCGGAGTTGGTTTTACGATGAAACGACGGGTCGATGAGGCATGACCAGACTTGCGTCACCGGATTCCCGCTTTTCAAGGAAATGACGGGATCGGGCGCCGGGTGGCCGACGCGGATAACCGTATCCACAATCCGCTTCCTGCATCCGGATTCCTGATAACATCGTAAGCGTTGTGTCATTCATCAATCAAGGAGGGTGTGCAATGAAGGCTGAAACTTTTTTGTTTGGCAGCGTAGAGGTGAATCCGGAACAGGTCATCGAGTTTCCGCAAGGTCTGGTGAGTTTTGAGGGCAACAAGCGTTTCATGCTGATTCATGAGACCAATGTGGGTCAGGATCCGGTGAGTTTTACCCTGCAATCCCTGGATTCGCCGCATGTGGCCTTCCAGATTATCGAACCCGCCGCGTTGGGCTTCACCTATGAACTGGAGTTGAGCGACGCGGAAACCGCTCTCCTGGAGCTTGCCAACCCTGCTGATGTCGGCGACGTGGTGGTGCTGATGATCCTCTTCAAGCAGGAAAACGGCGCGACCGCCGGCGTGGGCGCGAATCTGCGCGCGCCGCTGGTGATCAACACCAAGACCCGGCGCGGTCTGCAAAAGCTGCTGACCAACCTGCGTCCCAATGTCGTGCTCTCCAATCTGAGCGCCGCCGCCTGATTCCGGTTGCCTGTCACGCCCGTAAAACCCGGCGCCTATCCGCAGAAGTCGGGTTTTTCGTGCGCCGCCGCCACGGGCGTTTCATTTCCTGCTGGCGTCCGCTGGCGGAATCGGGTTAAATTCTCCTTTCCAGATTTTTTTCATAACAACAACACGGAGTCAGACCATGAGCAACAAAGGACAACTTTTACAAGATCCATTTCTCAACGCCTTGCGGCGGGAGCATGTTCCCGTTTCCGTCTATCTGGTCAATGGCATCAAGTTGCAGGGGCAGATCGAGTCGTTTGATCAATATGTCGTGCTCCTGAAAAACACCGTCACCCAGATGGTCTACAAACACGCTATTTCCACCGTGGTTCCGGCGCGTTCGGTGACGCTGGCGCAGGTCGACGCGCAGACTGCCGAAGAAGAATAAGGATTTTCGTGTTCCTCGCCGCAGGCGATCCGTCGCTTTTCCTGCATGTTTGAGCGCCCCGCCTCCGGCGAGCGGGCTGTATTGGCGCAGCTTGATTTCGGTGAGCCGGATATTCCGGAGCGTCTGGAGGAACTGCGTCTGTTGACCGGGTCGGCGGGCGGCGTGGTCGCCGCCGAGGTGACGGGTCGTCGTCAAAGTCCCGACGCGCGCACCTTTGTCGGCAAGGGCAAGGTCGAGGAAATCGCGGCAATGCGCGCCGCCACAGATTCCGATCTGGTTATCTTCAACCACAATCTTTCGCCGGCGCAGATGCGGAATCTGGAGCGTTTGCTGGAATGTCGGGTGATTGACCGCACCAGTCTGATTCTGGATATTTTCGCCCTGCGCGCGCAGAGCGCCGAAGGCAAATTGCAGGTGGAACTGGCGCAACTGGACTATCTTTCCACCCGCCTGGTGCGCGGCTGGACGCATCTGGAGCGACAGCGCGGCGGCATCGGCCTGCGCGGGCCCGGGGAAAAACAACTGGAAACCGACCGCCGCCTGTTGGGCAAGCGCGTCAAAACCCTGAAAGAACGCATGGCGCGGCTTTCGCGGCAGCGTGGCGTGCAAAGGAAGGCGCGTCTGAAAGGCGATACGCTGAATGTTTCCCTGGTGGGCTACACCAACGCGGGCAAATCCAC
>JAIRZG010000094.1 GCA_031267345.1 Zoogloeaceae bacterium | reverse complement strand
CCCGCATCTGCCTCGCTATCTCCGCGTGACTCCTCCCTTCTTCCTTGCCCGCGACTATCCTTTTTCGCAGATCATTCGACAATGGCCTTGGCATCTCTCCTCCTGTATATCCCCTACATCATACACAATAATCAATTATTTGTTAATGTGCTCTAACATCATCGAAAGTGTAATTCATGATATTTCTCCTTGTGATCGTTTCAAATCAATGAGACAGCATGTCGCTCCTGTATTGCTCAAGCGGGATCAGATCGACGGCGTCTAGAATGTTGCTGTAATAGGGAAGGTTTGTTGCCTTCGTCTCGTCAGAGGCAAAGCAGCGGTCGATCAGCGCAAGGACGAGCTTCGTATACTCCTCCGCGCCCTTTTCTGTTGCTTTGTGCATAAAGCCGTATACTCTATCTTCCTGTGGGACGAGACGACTTCCGCCCCTCCTCTCCCCGGAACGACGGAGCAGCCACAGAATATCCGGCGGTACGATCTCTTCGATCGGCTTTGCAGTCGGCTCGCGAAGATGTTCCGTATTCTCATAGTATTCACCTATAAAGTAACCGAATTCCCTTGGCTTCAGCGGCATTGCCATGCTTAGCGGCATATTGCGCGCGCCTGCCAGCATCGCTTGATCGACAAGGAATTGGCGCTCGTTCCAACGCACGACAGCGCGGATCGACGAAACCGCCCCCCGCTCAAAAACAAGGTCTATCCAGGGGCTGGAAATCCAGCAGTCGAGGGACCGACCGCCAATGGGGAGCGATACCGGGACGAGGAAATCGTAGTGCATCTCGAGAGACCAGTGCACGAACTGAAGCAGAGAGTGCCTGTAATCGCTCTCGTCGCTGTTTATACAGAGATTGCCCCTGACCAGCCGAGCTGCGATGTGCTCCGTAACAGTCGTTACGAAGGTGCGAAAATGCGAGAGGGATTTGGGTATCTCTGTGGCAGAGCGCTTGATCTCGGAGTTGTACCCTGGAGTCATAATCTGGAGCGGCACAACGACGGAGCACGGCGCACCGTCTTCGGCAACGCTTGTGCTTGCCGCCATCATGCTGACTACGAAAAGAAAAAAGCGAAGCATTTGCACCTCCCATGAACCTTTTTTACTGTTTCTTCCCCTGAAAGTCTGGCAACATGCGCCGTTTTCAAACCTATGCAAAATTGTTACCCATGCGGGCAGGCTACCGTTGCGCTCGTGCGGTTCGGCCTCAGGAGATCGGCATTACGGAAGCGAAAGATGTCTGCGTCTTCGCCGCCATTCAGTATGTCGTCTTCGCCGATAGTATGAACTCGCCCTGATTTCTTGCTGGGCATTGCGGGTCGCGCGCAAAAAAAACGCCGAACGGCTTGAGCCATCCGGCGACTAAAACCCCTCTGTTGGGGTTGGGGGTTGGGGTGCGGGTCTGGAGGAGTGACCCTGCGTTCCCTGTGAAGCATTATGAACAGTTCGGACTGTAGAGGCTAATTGCTTTTTTGCATCCCCCTGATAGCCTAATGCTATGGAATGCTTGATCTTACTTTCCAGCGTTGTCTATATAATGCGTCTGCTTTCCTGCTTTTTTATGGTGTTCAGCATGACGCGGTACGCGGCTTTTTCAACTTCTTCCAGTTTATTTCCATTATGCATGTAGGGATCGCACTCCGTTTGGCCATGGTATTGGCCGTGCTTGCGATTCTGTCTTCTGGGCTGACGGGCTATTACGCCTATGACAACAGTCGTCGTCTGCTGGTGGCGCAGACCGAAAAAAATCTACGGGTTTCCACCCAAGTGGTGGGGCAGCGGTTGGTGGCGAACTTGCGGGCGGCAATGCGGGATGTGCGGATGTTCGCGATGTACATGCGGCAGTCGGAAAGTGACGAGACCAGTGGCAATCTGGCCTTTGCGCGCATGGTGCCTATCCTCTTGCAGGCGCGCCCGGAGTATGTGCAACTCAGCATGGTCGAGATGCGTCCGGATGGCGAGGAAAAACATTTTTTCATCCAGAACGGAAAAACGGTTCAGCGCAAGGCGGACAAGGCTTTCCTGAGGCCGCATATTGAGCAGGCCATGCGTCTGAGTCCGGGACTGGTGTATCTTTCGGAGGCGCTGACCTATTTGCCGGACGAAGGCGAGCTGGAGCGTCTGACCGTGCTGGCAGCGACGCCTGTGCCGCGTGGCGAGGGTGAAAAAAGCCGTCTTCTGGCGGTGATGCGCATCGACGTGGATTACATTGCCCACCGGATTCAGGCGGAATTGCCGATGAATTACAAGCTGCATCTGGCCTGGCAGGATGGCTTGTCCATTCATGGCATGGAGGCTACCGGGCGTGACAGGCGTCTGCTGCAAACGCAATTTCCGGATGTGGCGCGAATCGTCAGCGGCAAGGAAGAAAGCGTCGTGACCGATATTCAACTGGATCGACAGCCCAATCAGGCGGATGTGGTGGCGGCTTTTCAGCGAGTGCAGATTAGCGATTTTGTCGGCGACAGCGCGTTTATTCTCGGCATTTCCGAACCCTTGATTCAGGTCTGGCAGGAGCATCACGCCTTGGCGAACAACATGGTGCGGATTGTATTGTCCTTTAGTTTTCTGGCGTTGCTCGTGGCCTGGCTGGTTTCCCAGGCCGTGACCCGGCCTCTGGCGCAGATTCTGGAATCCGTGCGGCGTTTCGCGGCGCGCGACAGCGGCGGTATTCTGCCGCTGCCCACGCAACGTCAGGATGAAGTGGGTCAACTGGCGAAAAGCGTGGAAGAAATGCAAAACCAGATTCGCGCCCAGGTTGCGACACTGGAAGAAAACCATCAGACCATGATGCACATGGCGCACCACGACCCGCTGACCGGGCTGCCCAATCGGCTGACTTTCTTCAGCAAACTGGACGAGGCCATCGCCCAGGCTAGACAACACGCGCGCAAGCTGGCGGTATTGTTTATCGATCTGGATCGCTTCAAGGCCATCAACGACGAGCATGGACACAAAGTCGGCGACGTGATGCTGCAGGAAGTGGCGCACCGTTTGCGGCATGGTGTGCGTTCCAGCGATACGGCGGCGCGTCTGGCGGGGGATGAATTCGTGGTGCTGTTGAATCCCATTTACAACGCCGATGAAGCCTGTCTGGTGGCGGAAAAATTGCTGCAACGCCTGAACCCGTCCCTGAAAGTGGAGAACCTTGACCTGCCCATCGAGGCCAGCATTGGCATCAGCATTTTTCCGGATCATGGCGATACGCCGCAATCCCTGCTGGAAGCCGCCGACGCCGCCATGTACGCCAGCAAGAACGCCGGACGCAACATCTGTTCCGTGGCGCAACCTGGCGCGCGGCGACACCGCGAGGACAGAAGGCACAAGCCGGAATGAAGAAGCGGGGACGATCCCCACCATCACGCGGCTTTTCGCCGCCGAAAAAGAAAAAGCCGTCATGCCCGTAATGGACATGACGGCTTTTTGTACGTACCGGCCTGACCGCCACCCTCGCGCAAGCGGGAATCCATAAGCCTTTGAAAATACCGAATTCCCGCTTGTCAAGGGAAGGACAGTTTTTGTTTCCTCAGTTGATTTTGGCCTTGCTTCGCAGGGTGTTGATCAGGGTTTCCACTTTTTGCTGGGTCAGGCTTTGGGTGATTTGCGGCTTGATTTGTTCCAACGCGGGCGGCGTCAGGGCGCGGGTGTCTTCAACCAGAATGATGTGATAACCGAACTGGCTTTGCACCGGCTCCTTGCTGTATTCGCCTTTTTTGAGTTTGCCCAGGGCTTCGGCAAAGGGCGCGACAAAGGCGGAAGGCGACATCCAGCCCAGATCGCCGCCATTTTCCTTGCTGCCGGGGTCTTTGGAGTCTTTCGCCAGGTCTTCAAATTTTTCGCCCTTGTCCAGCTTGGCGACCAGTTCCCTGGCTTCGGCTTCGTTTTCGACCAGAATGTGCCGGGTCTTGTATTCGGTATCGCCCAGACGTTGCGTGAACGTCACGTAGGCTTCATTGATCTGGGCTTCCGTGACCGGATTCGCCTCGAGGTAGTCGGTCAGGTAGGCGCGCACCAGCACCATTTGCCGCGCGTTTTCCAGTTGTCCCATGACTTGTTTTTTCTTGTCCAGCCCTTTTTTGCGGGCTTCGCCGATGATCAGTTCGCGGCGGATGAATTCTTCGCGCACGGCATTGCGAAATTCATCGGAATCCGGCGCGCCCTGCTGGTCTTCAATAAAGGCGTCCGCCACGTATTGCGGCACGGCGCGACCATTGACGGTAACAAAAGCCTTTTCGGCGGCGAACGCCGGGATGGAGCACAGGGCGCTGATGGTCAGGGCAGCAGCGAGTTTTTTCAGTGTCGTCATGGGTGAAACATCCTTCCAGGAAAAAGAAAAACGGATGCGTATGATACCAGCCGAAAGAAACCGGCGGAATAAGCCGCGCCCATTTACTTACGACTGGCAACATATGCCCTGCTCAGACGTGAGGGTCTGCGGCGTCTTCCTTGATGAAACGGGACAGATAGACCCCCTGCGCCAGCGCGAACAGCAGCAGCAAGCCCATGCCGCCAAAGAGCTTGAAATCCACCCAGACTTCGGTCGGATAGCGGTAGGCCACGAAAAGGTTGAGCGCGCCCATGAAGACAAAAAAACCGATCCAGGCAAAATTGAGCCGCAACCAGGCGGTCTCCGGTAGTTCGATTTTTTCGGAAAGCATCAGGCGCAGGGCGTTGCGCTTGCACAGCGCGGCAACGGTCATGCTGACCGCCATCACCCAATACAGCACGGTCGGCTTCCACTTGATGAAGTTGTCATCCTGCAAAAGCAGGGTGAGGCCGCCAAAAGCCGCCACCAGCGCAAAGCTCAACAACAGCATTCTTTCCACCTTGCCATGCCGCAGCCGGACATAAATGATTTGCGCCAGGGTCGCCAGGATGACCACCACGGTCGCCAGTAAAATGGGCGCTTGGGCCGGATTCACCTCGCCCAGAAAGCGGCCAGCCAATTCATTTGCCATATCAGAATGCTGGTGCGTGTAGCGGAAGGTCACAAAAAACAGGATGACCGGGAAAAGATCAAAAAGAAATTTCATGCTTGCGGGACAAAAGGCAAAGGCGGCATTATACCTGTCCTTCTTCTGCGCCCTGATACATAATTCGCGCTTTGCCGCCTTGCCTGGAGTTCATTTTCATGCTCGATATTCAACTGCTCCGCAATCAGCTCGATGACGTTGCCAAACGTCTGGCGACGCGCGGCAAAACGATTGATTTTTCCGGATTCACCGCGCTGGAAGCCGAACGCAAAGCCTTGCAGACGCGCACCCAGGAATTGCAAAACCAGCGCAACGTACTCTCCCGCCAGATTGGCGTCCTGAAAAGCAAGGGTGAAAACGCCGACGCGCTGTTGGCGCAGGTCGCCGCCCTGAAAAGCGAACTGGAAGCGGCGGAGGCGCGGTTAAGCACGCTGCTGGAAGACTTCAACGCCATTCTGGCGACGCTGCCCAATCTGCCGGATGCGTCCGTTCCCGTCGGCGCGGACGAAAAGGACAATGTGGAATTGAAGCGTTGGGGCGCGCCGCGCGCCTTTGATTTTCCCGTCCGCGATCACGTTGAACTGGGCGAAGCGTCAGGACAGATGGATTTCGCCGTCGCTGCGAAAATTTCCGGCGCGCGCTTTGTGGTGTTGAAGGGATTTCTCGCGCGTCTGCAACGGGCGTTGATTCAGTTCATGCTCGATACCCACACCATCGAACATGGCTATACCGAGCTATACGTGCCCTATCTGGTGAATCGGGACAGTCTTTACGGCACCGGGCAGTTGCCCAAGTTTGAGGAAGACCTGTTCCGAACGCCCAGAGGTGACAACGAATCGCCGCTCTACCTGATTCCCACGGCGGAAGTGCCCGTGACCAATATCGTGCGCGGCGAGATTCTCGCCGCCGAATCATTGCCCCTGAAATTCGTTTGTCACACGCCCTGTTTTCGTTCCGAAGCCGGTTCCGCCGGACGCGACACGCGCGGCATGATTCGCCAGCACCAGTTCGAGAAGGTGGAACTGGTGCAGATTGTGCGCCCCGAAAAATCCCGGGAAGCGCACGAGGAATTGACCCGACATGCCGAGATCATCCTGGAGCAACTGGAATTGCCTTACCGGCGCATCGTGTTGTCAACAGGCGATATGGGCTTTGCCGCCGCCAAGACCTACGATCTGGAAGTCTGGTTGCCCGCGCAGAACACCTACCGGGAAATTTCTTCCTGTTCCAATTTTGGCGATTTTCAGGCCCGGAGAATGCAGGCGCGTTTTCGCAACGAAAAAATGAAGCCGGAACTGGCGCACACCCTGAACGGCTCGGCGCTGGCGGTGGGTCGGACGCTGGTAGCCATCTGCGAAAACCACCAGAACCCCGACGGCAGCATCCGCGTCCCCGATGTCCTGAAACGCTACATCGCGGATAGATGATGGAAGACGGGCGAAACATCGACCCCTCCGGCGGAATCGTCAGCACGGGCAGCAATTTTGATCCAACCATATTATCGTCACGAGATATTTGTTCAGGACTTATCCGTAAATAATATTTATTTTTCTTGACGCCTTCCGGAAGGCGATAATGGCGGCGGCAATCATGACCAGGCCATGTAGCTTCGCTCCGTTTTCTCGTAGCGCACCGCCGCACTGAGTGAGACCGGATATACGAATGCAGTCGCACCCTTTCTCGGATCACTTCTTTTTCTTGCAAGGCAGGAGGAGTCCATATAGGACTGCTTGTTCTACCCCTGATCGCGGCAGTCAATACGCCAGCGACGATTTTCGGGAGACGCTCAAACACTATGGCATTACGGTCTCCATGAGTCGGCGTGGCAACTGTTGGGGTAATGCTTGCAGTGAAACGCTGTTCGGCTCACTGAAAGTGGAACGCCTGCATGGACAACGCTTTGCCGCCAGACGCCAGGCAAAAGACGAAACCCTGGACTGGCTGCTTTGGTACAATCAATCCTGCTTGCATTCCACCTTGAACTACCTTAGCCCGATGCAGTTCGAGAAACGCTGACAAGAGGGTTTCAGTCCGAAATATGAACACCGCTAAGGGATACGAAAATCAGGGGCAAGGTCATCCCTCACGAGCCAATGGTATCGAAGTACCCAGCAGAGTCGTATCACCAAATGCCACTTCGAGATGCGGTTGGGGATCGGGTCAAATGGATCTGACCTCACTGAGTGGGTCGATCTGACGGTTCAATAACTTGTTGCGCGTCCGTTTTTACAATCAAATCCGGCGGGTAGGTGAATATCCAGTCAGTATATTTCTTGGCGTCGGCAAAGCGACTGGCCTCAGCTTCAAAATTTGCCTGCTTGATGGGTGTTTTTGTCGACAGGGAGTACACACCAACGATGTGGTCGCCAATTTTGGCCAATCCCCATTCCGCTTTGCCCGTCATCGGATCGACGAAAATTTTACGCAGGTGGCGCACCGTACCGGGGTAACGTGAATCTTGCAGCAGGTCTTCCAGACGCGCAGGGTATTCGTTCCGACCACCGACTTGCATACCTTCGTAATAGCGGCCAATGGCAATCTGGAATTGTCGCCCTGTCGCCAATAGCATTTTTTCCTGATCACGGCGGGCTACCGTGCTGTCTACTTCCGCCACCACGGTCAGACCCACACCCATCAAAGCGACCAGAAGCAGCATCCAGAGGTAGCTGAATCCTGTCTGGAGGCGTTTATCAGTGGTTAGACATTCAGAGTTCGCCATAGGAACGTCCATCCTTGGTTGTACCGGGAGCTCCGCTTTTTACGTCGCCAATACCCTCCTCCTCTTCTTCGTTGCGCGCAGGGATCAACACCCAAGTGTCTGCGGATTCCGTGATGGGATCGACAGGCACGGCGCGCAGGTATTTTTGTTCGACCAGTTCTTCCAAAACTTGCGGATACCGCCCCTTGTCGACATAGAATCTGTCCAGAGAGAGACGTAGAACTTTCAGGTTTTCCTGCAAGGCGACATCCTTGGATCTTTCCAGGGAGCCAAAGTAACGCGGCAGCGCGATCGTAAGCAACAAGGCCACGATCGCCATGACGATCAGTATTTCGATGAGGGTGAAACCGTTCCGCTTTTGTACGTTATCGCGCATGTGTCACCATTTCCGATAGGGAACCCCGTTCAGACCAACCTTGTCAGAAAGGGAATATACGTCGAACACATCTTCTCCTTCAGCAGGATAGTCTGACGGCGATTCGTAGCTACGCAGTCCCCAAGCTGGTTTGCCGTCCGATGGCGGCGGCAGCATCGGGTCAATCGGCAGACGGCGCAGAAAGTACATTTTTTGTCGGTTCGGGCTACGCTCATCTTCGACGCCCATCACCAGTTGTTCGAGCGAAGAGGGATAACCCGATTCGTCAATACGCAGGGTAATGCGCCCCTGTTCGCTGGCGCGTTTGTAGGCGTCCAGCGCCTCGCGGATTTCCGTGAGCGCGGTACGCAGTTCCCGTTCTTTTTGACGCTGCATATTGATTTGCAGCAAAGGAACGGCCACCGCCACAAGCACGGCCATGATCGCCAGGGTGATCATCAGTTCAATAAAAGAAAACCCACTCCATTGACGACGGAATAGTGCGTATCCGGGCATCATGGCAGCACCCGCAGACTTTGCTCAACCGGGAGCGCCACGGAAGAAGCCGGGTCGGGCGTGGCGGACAAAAGCTGCAACCGGGTCGGCGTATCGCCGGACTTGATGGCCTTGAAACTGACCGTTACCAGCGCGCCTTCGCCATTAACCCCTGTATCCTGTCGCACCAGGGCGGCAAACACCCTGCCTTGCGCAGGGTCCTGGCGGTAATTGAAACTGGCCTGACTGCCCCCTTTCCGGAAAAAGTCGCCTTCCTGAACACCAACCACTTGCAACACTTGCGGATCGAAACCCAACAGGACGGGCATACCACGCAGGGCGGTTTCGCTTTTTACGCGCAATATGGCGTTGAATGTCTCGCCGACCCGGATTTGTGCGGGCGCTTGCCAGTTCAATACTGGAGGAACATTTGTGGAGGTTGTTGCCGTTGCGGCGGGCGCGGCAGTATCTTCGTCTGTGCTCGTTTCGGTCGACGATGCAGGCGGAGACTCCGAAGCATTGGCGGGTGCGCCAGCAGGTTCAACAGTGGAAAGACGCAAGGACGGCGCGCCGATGCTGTTTTCCGTGCCGGACTCAAATTCGGCGTCCAGCATGTCAGGACGCCGGATGGAGCGCACGATGCGCGGCGTGATGGAAAGCAGAATCTCGCTACGCAGATTGTCGTCTTTCTGGCTACCGAACAGCCGACCCGCGATCGGCAATTCGCCCAACAGGGGAATCTTGTTGGCGGTGGCTCGATCTTCATTGTTGATTAGCCCCGCCAGGATTTGCGTTTCGCCATCCTTCAATTGCAATACCGTGGAAGCGCCACGTGTGCCGATCTGGTATGACAAGGTGCCCGAAGCGCTGACGATTTCGCGCACCAGATTTGAAACTTCCAGATTGATCTTGATGGCGACTTCGTTGTTGAGATAAATATTGGGTTCGACTTCCAGCTTCAGCCCCA
Organism: Zoogloeaceae bacterium; assembly: GCA_031267345.1. GTDB lineage: Bacteria > Pseudomonadota > Gammaproteobacteria > Burkholderiales > Rhodocyclaceae > Azovibrio. The sequence goes on along the minus strand of JAIRZG010000094.1, from coordinate 1,785 downwards.
CATCTACGTAATTGACCGATTCCGAGACGAATCCGGTCGAGGTCGATGTCGTGGTGATGACAGGTACGCGGTCGCCGATCTGGATTTTGGCTTTTTCCTTGTTGCGTACGCGAATGCGCGGATTCGCCAGAATGTTTCCGTCCTGATCCTCCTTGCGCGCATTGACGACCACATTTCCGATGGTGACCTGAGTCGTGGCCATGGATAGTTGCCGGAGATCCAACCAGGTTAACGGTTGACCACTGACCTGCAAGGGCGAAAGCGACATCTGGCTGGGCCACTGGATGCCGAGTTCGAGCAGTCGGGAGCGTGTGATTTCCATGATTTCAACTTCGAGCATGACTTCCGGATCGCTCAAGTCCTGCAAGTTCACAATGCGTTCCGCCATGCGGATCGCTTCGGGCGTATCACGCATGATGATAATGCCCAGACGTTCGTCGACCACGACATCCTTGCTCTTGACAAGCGTTCTGATCGAATTGGCGACTTCCTTGACGTCGGCGTTGGTCAGATAAAAACTGCGCACGGTCAGCGTCTGATATTCCTTCAACTTTTGCGGCGTATTTGGATAGATCAGGACGGAGTTTTCATTGAGAATCTTGTATTCAAGCTGACTGGTGATCAGGATAAGCCGCAAGGCATCTTCGATGGTGGTGTTTTTGGCGAAAATAGTCGTTTTCAGATCGGGACGAATATCGTGATCATAGAAAAAATTTAACCCGGACACTTTTGAAATCATCTCCAGCACCGATTTCAATGGCGCATCTCGAAATTCCAGCGAGATGGGTTTCCTGAAAGTTGCCGCCAGACTGGTTTCCGGCCTCATTATTTTGGCGCGCTGTTCGTCGATGCGAGCCTTCAGGAGGAGCGCCGAAGTGAAATCCGGATCTTCTGCAAGGATGGCGCGAAGCTTCTCTGACGCACTGGACAAATCCGTCGGCGAACTTTGTCTGAATAACGCTGCGGCTTCTGCCAGCACAACCTGGTGACGCCGTATCCTGCCGAGCGCATCCAGTCCCTGACTGGCCATGATATTTGCCGGATCAAGCATCAGCACATCCCGGTAGAGCTTTTCCGCATCCGGAAAGCGGGTCGCGCGACGTGCTGCTTCCGCGTCGGAGATCATGCGGTTGATAATGGATAGACGATGGTTGGCGAGCGCAATGCGATATTCCGCATTTCTGGGTTCCAGCCGGACAGCTTCTTCGAGCTTGGCCAGACCCTGTTCAATCTGACCTTCCGCCATCAATGCTTGCCCTTCGCGGTGCGCCATCATGCCCCCGCACCCGGACAGCACCCCTGTCGCCAACAGGAGACAGAATGTCCATGCGTATTTCGTCGCACGGCGACCGCTCATCACCCTCCCTGCCGAACAACATAATTTTTTAATCATTTCGAGTTCAAACGCACCAGATTGTAAATATGACAAGGCAAAAGACAGAGCATCTACGTTCAGTGCTTCCTGACTTGAGTTTGAGCCTGGCGCACATGCAGTCCAGATACAGCATCATCAGAGTTCCGCGCCACTGTTTCAAGGAAGCCATTCTACCTGCTCTTCAGGACAGGGCAACAGTAAATTTATACGACTACCATTGAACAATGGCAAACCTGCGACACCGACAGGCTGTCGCGTCCCGAAAGGTTACATAGTCCGAAATCGTCGTCCATTGTTTGTGACGCGAGCAGGTCTATCCCCATGAACCGCCCGACCAGCGGGTCGTAGTATCTCGCCCCAAAGTACGATAATCCCGTGTTCCGGTCTTGCGGCTTGCCCGCAAACCACAG
>JAIRZG010000205.1 GCA_031267345.1 Zoogloeaceae bacterium | reverse complement strand
AAGAGGTACGAAAGCGCCGACGCCTTGTACAAGGATTTGGGTATCTGATGCTGATTCCACGACTCAGCGGGCAGTTCAAACGCGACGTGAAGAAAGCCGGAAAACGCGGCAAGGATATGGGCAAATTGCGTGTTCTACTGGACTTGCTTTTCAACGAGCAGCCATTGCCCGCACACTACCGCGACCATCCGCTGAAAGGCGCATGGATAGGCTTTCGTGATGCCCACATTGAGCCAGATTGGTTGCTGATTTACTGCGTTGAGGACGACGAATTGCACCTTGCGCGAACTGGCGCCCATTCTGATGTATTTGACGAATAGGCTTCTATGCTAAAAGTTTGACGTACAATGTTTTCCGTTTTTTGAAACGACCTCTGCTATGACATCGTCAATAGGTTACGCCAGAGTGTCAACCGACGACCAAGACCTGACCATCCAGCGGGCACAGTTTGAATCAGCGGGCTGTACCCGCATCTTTGCGGAAAAAATCATCGGCACACGCGCATCGGCCGGAACTTGCGAAAATGCTGGATTACCTGCGGTCGGGCGACGTGGTGATCATCACGCGACTGGACAGGTTGGCCCGTAACACCCGCGATCTGCTGGACATCGCCGAACAGCTACAGGCGAAGGACGCTGGCTTGCGCAGCCTGGCCGAGCCGTGGGCAGATACGACCAGCGCCGCCGACAGCATGGTGTTGACCATCTTTGCTGGCATCGCGGAATTCAAGCGCAGCCTGATCGTGGAGCGCACCGAAGCAGGCCGTATCGCAGCCAGGGCGCGCGGCGTCAAGTTTGGTCGCCGTCCAATACTGTCCAGCAAACAGATGAGCCACGCGCGGGAACTTTTGGCCGCTGGTCGCGGCGTCGGCGACGTGGCCGCGCTGTTGAACGTTCATCGAACCACGTTGCAACGGATGTTAAAACCCACAGAGGATGCGGCAGCGCCGCGTCCTGTACCGTGAGCAATCTTCAAGGCCAAAATCATGCCCATGTTGTTTCAACCACGCCCAGATCTTTCGTTTCGTGGAGGGCTGTGTAGTCCGGGACCGGGTTTCGTCGTGCTGTTTCCAATACTTTTTTGCCGCGTTTTATGCCGCCTGCCGTGATATTTTCGTAGACGTTCAGCATTCACAGGAGACCTTCGCCGCATGTCCGTTTTTTCGCCCCGCCGCAGTTGGCGTTGGTTTTGCGCCACCTTCCGCCTGTTCGCCCAAAGATCCTTTTTGCTCCTGACGGCGATGATGTGCTTTTTTCTGCTGGCGCTGGAAATCCGCCATGCGCCCTATGTCGGCCACCTGCTGCCGCATCTGCTCTGGGCCTGTCTGGTCGTCAGCATGGCGAATCTGGCGCTCAGTCCGCGTCCTTCCCTCATGGATGTCGTTCGCCCCGTGCGGGAACGCTTTTTGCCGCTCGCGGGTCTGGCGTTGTTGCTGCTGTGCTATGCGGCCCTGGCGTTGCGTCTGCTCACCCAGATCGATCCCGAATTCATCTACGGACTGTTGCAGCGTAATCCTGACTTCCTGCGCATGGGCGGAGAAGAATACCGCGCGCCCGCCCTGCGTCTGCTGTTGCTGTTCATTCCATTTTTCATGGCGCAGTGGTTCACCCCCATGCTGATTGTCTGGCGGCGTTATTCCATCGGCAAGGCGCTGTTTTTCAACTTTGTCGCCATCGGACGCAACTGGCGCGACGTTCTGCTGGTTTTTCTGATGTTCAACGCGCTGACGCTGGGTTTGTTTTTCCTGATCGCCCTGTTCCCCATCGTCAACGTGAATCTGTCCGCGTCGCTGGCTGGCTTCATCATGATTATCGGGTCCGCCTTGCACCTCTGCTTTCTCTGCGTCCTGTATCAGGATTTTTTCCCCGCCGAAAAGCGCGCGCATATTTCGGAACACGCCTGAATCCGGTTTGCGACAAGCGGCTTCCTCGCCTATAGTCGCGTCACCTTATTTTTCGCCGCCGCCTCATGGAACTTCGCAAATTGCAAAAAATCGCCGTTTCCGCGCTGGAAGACATCAAGGCGAAAGAGGTTGAAATCCTCAATACTGCCCGCCTCACCGACCTTTTCGAGCGGCTGATCATCGCCTGCGGCGATTCCAGTCGTCAGGTGCGCGCATTGGCGCGCAATGTCGCCGACAAGGTGCGCGCGGCAGGCGGCGAGGTGCTTTCCGTGGAAGGCGAAGAAAACGGCGAATGGGTGCTGGTCGACCTGGGCGACATCGTGGTGCATGTGATGCAACCCACCGTGCGCGCCTTCTACAATCTGGAAGAACTCTGGGGTTCCGGGAGCAGGGGCCAGGGATCAGGAATCAGGGGATGAGGCTGGCGATTGTCGCGGTGGGGCATAAACAACCGGACTGGGTGCGGGCGGGTTGCGATGAATATCTGAAACGACTGCCGCGCGAACTCGCCGCCCGCGTTGTTGAAATCAAACCCGAACCTGGCGGCAGCAAGACCCGCGCGCAAATTCAGGCAGCGGAAAAAATCCGTATCCGGCAAGTCCTGGGCGCGACGCGACAACGCGTCATCGCGCTGGACGAAAAGGGACGCGACCTTACCACCCGGCAACTCGCCGACGCCTTACGGGAATGGATGCGGACGGGCGACGACACGGCGCTCCTGATCGGCAGCGCGGGCGGCCTCGACGCCGAACTGAAAATGGAAGCCGATGACCTGCTGCGTCTTTCCAGCCTCACCCTGCCGCACGGCCTTGCCCGTCTGCTGCTCTGTGAACAAATCTATCGCGCCATCAGCCTGTTGAAAAACCATCCTTATCATCGTGAATGACATCACCATGAATCCGCAGCGTATTTACCTTGCTTCCCGCAGTCCGCGTCGGCGCGAATTGCTCGCCCAAATCGGCGTCTCATTCGACATCCTTTGCTTTCGCGCCAACGCGCGCGCCGATCCGGAAGTCGACGAAACGCCCCACCCCGGCGAGACCGCCGACGCCTGTGTCCTGCGCCTCGCCCAGGCCAAGGCCGAACACGGCGTCCGCCTGATTGCCCGCCGCAAACTCGCGCCGCGCATCATCCTTGCCGCCGACACCATGCTGGAAGTCGATGGCTGCGTCATCGGCAAACCCGTGGATCAGGACGACGCCTTCGCCATCCTGCGACGGCTTTCCGGTCGCAGTCACCGGGTATTGACCGGCGTTGCCGTATCCTCTGGCGCAGAGACGCGCGTTCTCGTCCATGCCTCCGTGGTGCGCTTTCGCCCGCTGGAGGAAGCCGAAATCCGCCGCTATGTTTCAAGCGGCGAACCGATGGACAAGGCCGGAGCCTACGGCATTCAGGGCGGCGCGGGACTGTTTGTCGAACACATCAGCGGCAGCTTCACCGGCATCATGGGACTGCCGCTGTGCGAAACTGGCCTGTTGCTGCAAGCCGCAGGCTATCGTTTTTAGAGGTTCAGTCCCACAGTATGCCGGTGTAATCCATAGCCTGCTTCAGGACGGTTACGCAGTGGCGGCGGCGAGCGTGCTGGCCTTGTCGGTATTTTCCCAGGTGAATTCCGGTTCGTCACGGCCAAAGTGACCGTAGGCGGCGGTTTTTTCGTAGATGGGACGCAGGAGATTCAGCATGTGCACGATGCCTTTCGGGCGCAGGTCAAAATGCGCGCGCACCAGCGCCGTCAGTTTTTCGTTGCTGATTTTGCCCGTGCCAAAGGTTTCCAGCATGATGGAAGTCGGCTCGGCGACGCCGATGGCGTAAGAAAGCTGCACCAGACAGCGTTCCGCCAGATCGGCGGCGACGATGTTTTTGGCGACATAGCGGGCGGCATAGGCGGCGGAACGGTCGACCTTGGACGGGTCCTTGCCGGAAAACGCGCCGCCGCCGTGCGGAGCCGCGCCGCCGTAAGTATCGACGATGATCTTGCGCCCGGTCAGGCCGCAATCGCCTTGCGGGCCGCCGACGACAAAGCGCCCCGTAGGATTGACCAGATACTTGATTTCGCCCCGGATGAGTTCCTTCGGCAACACCGGTTTGACGATTTCTTCCACCACGGCTTCGCGCAGGGCTTCCAGCGCGATGTCGGGGGCATGTTGGGTGGACAGCACCACGGTGTCGATGGCGACCGGCTTGTCATCCACGTAGCGCAGGGTGACTTGCGATTTGGCGTCCGGTCGCAGCCAGGGCAGGCGTCCATCGCGGCGCAACTGGCTTTGCCGTTCGACCAGGCGGTGCGCAAGATAAATCGGCAGGGGCATGAAGGTCGGCGTCTCGCGGCAGGCATAGCCGAACATCAACCCCTGATCGCCCGCGCCCTGGTTTAATGGATCATCGTGGGCGTGGTCTACGCCCTGGGCGATGTCGGGGCTTTGCCGATCATAGGCGACCAGCACGGAGCAGCCTTTGTAATCAATGCCGTAATCGGTGCTGTCATAGCCAATGCGCTGAATGGTGTCGCGCGCGACCTGAATGTAATCGACATTAGCGCGGGTGGTAATTTCGCCCGCGAGAATCACCAACCCCGTGTTGCACAGGGTTTCGGCGGCGACGCGGGCGGTTTTGTCTTCGGTCAGAATGGCGTCGAGAATGGCGTCGGAAATCTGATCGGCGACCTTGTCGGGATGGCCCTCGGAGACGGACTCCGAAGTAAACAGGTATGCACTCATAAAAAAACTCCCTGGGTCAGGATTGTCCGGCGTTACCGGCTCTGACCCAAGAAGCGGCGACGCTTTAGCGGTATTTTTGTTTCGCCCCGCAAGTTGTCTGGTTAACTCGGCGAATCTGGTAATCTTAACCATTTTTTTCCGTGGCGCAAGTCTTTGCTTCATGCTTTTTCTGTTTAAAACCTTAAGTCGTCTGCCGCCAATTTGGGTGCATCGTCTGGGCGCATTGGCGGGCGCGCTGGCTTATCTTGCCTCGCCGCGCTATCGGCGCAACCTGCGGGAAAACATACAGGCGGCGGGTCTGGATGAGAATCTCGTCTGGTCGGCAGCGATGGAGGCGGGCAAACAGGCGTTGGAACTTTCGCACATCTGGATGAAAAGCCAGACGGAAGCCAACGCCAGTATTGTCGAAGTCATCGGCAGGGAACTGGTTGTGGCGGCAAAAGCGGCGGGGCGGGGCATTTTGTTTTTGACGCCGCATCTCGGTTGCTTTGAAATCACCGCCCAATACTGCGCCACCTTTGGCGACATCACCGTACTCTATCGCCCGCCCCGGCAAAAAAGTCTGCAACAGATGATTCTCGCTGGACGCCAACGCCCCGGTCTGCATCTGGCGAGCGCCGATTTATCCGGTGTGCGCGCGCTGATCAAGGCGTTGAGAAAAGGCGAATCCGTGGGCATGTTGCCCGATCAGGCGCCCAAGGCGGGCGAAGGCGCGTGGCTGGATTTTTTCAATCGTCCCGCCTACACCATGACACTCGCCGCAAGGCTCTCCGAAACCGGCGCGACGGTGCTGATGGTCTGGGGCGAACGTCTGCCGCAAGGACGCGGCTACCGTCTGCATTTCAGCTTGCCGAATCCGGCGATAACAGGCGATACGCTGACGCGCGCGCAACAGATCAATCACGCCATCGAGCGCCTGATCCGCGCTTGTCCGACGCAATATCTGTGGGGCTATAACCGCTACAAGGGCAAACCGGAAGCCGCCGCGCCCACCGCGTCAGAACAATCGCATGAATGAATTTGTCGTTATGAACCGGCTTTGCCCTGCGGCGCGTCTCGCGCCCTTCCCTGCAAGGGGAGGGCAATTTTTAGTTCCCTCCCCTTCAAGAGGAGGGTCAGGGTGGGGATGGAATCAAGAGAAGATGCTGAATAACAGGATGGAGGAACCCCATCCCCATCCCCGCCCCTTCCCCTTGAAGGGGAAGGGAGGGAAATACCGCCCTTCCCCTTCAAGGGGAAGGGGAAAAACACGTTCGCCCGTCGGGCGACCCAAGGTCGCCCCTACACAATCTTTTGAACGGTTGTCATGATTTTTCTGCAAAACCTCTTTTCCCGACTGGGCGTCGCCGCGCTCTGGCTTTTGCACGGGTTGCCATTACCGCTGTTGCGCGGCGTGGGATGGATGCTGGGGACGGCGCTGTTTTATGGCGGACGCGCGCGGCGCAAGATCGCGCGCACCAACCTGCGGCTGTGTTTTCCCGACAAAAGCGAAGCGGAACGCGCGCGGTTGCTCAAGCGGCATTTCACCTGCTTTGCCCAATCCCTGCTTGACCGTTCCCTGCTCTGGTGGGCTTCGCGCGAACGGCTCGAACGGCTGATTCAGCTTTCCGGCGCGCAGCATCTCCAACGGGCGGATGGCTGCCCGACGCTCATCCTCGCGCCGCATTTTGTTGGATTGGACGCGGGCGGCATTGCCGTGGCCTTTGAATTTTCCGTGGTCAGCGTTTATTCCAACCAGAAAAATCCGGTGTTCGACGCCCTGTTTCTGGCGGGACGTCAACGCTTCAACGCGCCGGTGCTGCTTTCCCGCCAGGAAGGAATGCGGCGGGCGCTGAAAGCCATGCGACAGGGCTTGCCCTTTTATTATCTGCCGGACATGGATTTCGGGCGCAAGGAATCCATTTTCGTCCCCTTTTTCGGCGTGCCTGCCGCGACCATCACCGGCGTTTCCCGTCTGGCGCGGGCGACGGGCGCGAAAGTCGTGCCCTGCATCGCGCGCCTGACGGCAACAGGCTACGCCATCGACCTCTTGCCGCCGCTGGCGGATTTCCCCGGCGAAGACATAGCGGCCGATACCGGACGCATCAACCGGTTTATCGAAAGTCAGGTCCTGACCATGCCGGAGCAATATTACTGGTTGCACAAGCGTTTCAAAACCCGTCCGCCGGGAGAAGCGAAACTTTATTCATCCTGATTTAGCGCGAGGAACCATCATGCCCGAATTCGACATTCGCCCCGTAACGCCGCCGGAGGTTCCCGCCATTGCCGCGTTGGCGCGGGAAAGCTGGCAGGCCGCCTATATCGGCATCATCACGCAGGCGCAAATCGACTTCATGCTCGCACAGCGTTACGACCATCAACGGCTCCGCGCGGATTTGGAAGTCCCCGACAAATGGCTGGATCAGGCGTTCGACGGCGAGCGTCGCGTCGGTTTTGCCGCTTGCGAAATCTGCAAGGGCGAATACAAGCTCGACAAACTTTACATCCATCCGGATTTTCAACGCCAGGGCATCGGCAGCGCGCTGGTCGCCCATGTCACCGCCCGCGCCCGCAAACTCGGCTATCCCTGCGCGATACTGGCGGTCAACAAGCAGAACGCACAGGCCATCGCCGCCTACCGGAAATACGGTTTTACCGTGCGCGAAGCGGTGACGAACGACATCGGCAATGGTTTCATCATGGATGACTACATCATGGAAAGGCTGTTTTCTTAATATCAACCCGACGAATATACAAGGCGTATATGTCATGGCATAGCCATGAAAAGAGAAGCGCAAGATCGCGTTGCGGATGAGGTTGAACGGTTACGGATTCAGCGCAATTGGACTTGCGGCAGGGGCGCATCCCGGAACGGCGCCGACCGCGGGGGCAACGCTACCGGGCAAAAGGCTGGCAAGCTGCCGTGGAAGGAGGCAAACGTGGGCATGAAACGGGGCAATATCGCAAGTATTGCGGGTCTCATGTCGAAACGCTCCCGGCAAGCCGTTGTTCGTAGCGACGCAAATCTTCCGGCGAAAAGCAGCAGAAGAAGACTTCCTGAATGCGCGGCAGACTTTCCAGCGCGGCGCGGACAGTGGCGATGGCGATGTCGGCGGCGGCGTCCGGCGGGTAGCGGTAGACGCCGGTGCTGATTGCGGGAAAAGCCAGCGTGGTCAGTTGCGTGGCGTTCGCCAGTTCAAGACAGCGGCGGTAGCAGGCGGCGAGCAGCACCGCTTCGCCGTGCGCGCCATCCTGCCAGACCGGGCCGACAGTATGGAGGATATGACGAGCGGGCAGGCGAAATCCCGGCGTGATTTTGGCTTCGCCCGTCTTGCAACCACCCAGCGTCCGGCAGAAGGCCAGCAGTTCCGGGCCAGCGGCGCGGTGTATCGCGCCGTCGACGCCGCCGCCGCCCAACAGCGATGTGTTGGCGGCATTGACGATGGCGTCGACCTTCAGGGTGGTGATGTCGGCTTGCAGGGCGCGTAAAAGCGGCATGAGCAGCTCCGGTGGGTTTTCGCGGCAGGCAAAGGGGAGGTGGATTCTTGTCGAAACGTTTTGCGCGTCGCAAGCGCAATTGCCGTCCGTAAGGGGAGTTTTTCAGCAAGGGCGGTGGCGGCAGACTGATCGGGGCATTCGGCAAAAAGGGTCGCGCCGGAGCCGCTCATGCGGCTGTTGGGCGCGTATTGGCGGAGCAGGGCGAGAGATTCGGCGATCTGCGGATAGAGGGCGCAAGCGATGGGTTCCAGATCGTTGTGGCCGCAGTCGGGACGCCAGTCGGCAGGCAACATGCGCGGCGTGTCGCGGCGCAGATCGGGATGGGCGAAAATACGGGCGGTCGGAACAGCGACGGGCGGAAAAACGAGCAGATAACAGACATCCGGCAGGTCGACGGGCGTCAGTTGCTCGCCCACGCCTTCCGCAAAAGCATTGCGCCCAAAGACAAAAGCCGGGACATCCGCGCCCAGTTGCAACGCCATCTTTTGCAGATGATGACGAGGCCAATGCAGACGCCAGAGGTGGTTCAGGGCGATGAGCGTGGTCGCCGCGTCGGAACTGCCGCCGCCCAGTCCGCCGCCCAGGGGAATGCGTTTTTCCAGCGTGATATGCGCGCCCTGTCCACATCCACTTTCGCGTTGCAACAGTCGCGCGGCGCGTACACAGAGGTCGTGTTCCGGCGGAACATCGGGCAGAGGATGCGCGCGGGTGATTCGCGCGTCCGCGCGGGGAGAAAATTGCAGGCTGTCGCCATAATCCAGAAAGCGGAACAGGGTTTGCAGCAAGTGATAGCCATCCGCGCGCCGCCCGATGACATGCAGAAAAAGATTGAGCTTGGCGGGCGCAGACCAGACGCTTTGCCAGTCGCGTGTCTCGATGTCTCTTTCCGGCAACATCGCCTCAGGGCGCATCCTGTGGCGCGGCGACAGGGGATTCTTCCGTTGGGCGCTCTTCCCAATGTTCAAAGGCGAGGCGCAGTTTCAGAACGCTTTCCAGACTGGCGTCGAAGCGGTTGGGCTTGTCCGTGGGCGCGGCGGCATCGTCATCGGCGTAACGCCAGGCCAGCAGCCAGCCGGATTCGCGCGCGCGCGTGGGACGTCCGGCGGCATCGGTTTCAACCAGCGCACCGGGGTTGGGACAGGCGCTGACCCAAGCGGCAAGCTCGGCAAGCGGCAAGGACGCGCCCAGCGTTTCGTCCAGCAGGGATTCCGGGTCATCGCTGCTTTGTTCCACGCCATCCGCCTGTTGCAGAAAGAAGGGGCCGGCGCGGGGATGGCGCAGGGTGGCGAGGCCGCGCCCGAACGGGTCAGTGATGAACAGCCGGTCGCCTTCGGCGTCGCGTCGCCATTCCAAACGTCCGGAAAACTGGCGTGGCGTTTTTTCATCAGGACGGGCGACAAGGGTGAGGACAAAGCGGGCGGTAAAGGCAAAGGCATCGCCTTCTCGACAGCTTGTGTCCGCGCTGGCATGTCGGGAGTTCGCGCCGCTCGCGCCGTGTTGCGCGACGGGCATGACGCAGGCGCTCAACAGGCTAGCGGTGATCAACTGCCAGAATAGGCTCCAGAGTTTCATGGCTGAAATTTTTTCAGGGTGGCTTTCAGTGTGGCGTTGTCCGGCGCGCTGACGGCGGCTTTTTGCCAGAGGGTGCGCGCGTCTTCCTGCAATCCAAGTTGCCAGAGCACTTCGCCCATGTGCGCGGCGATTTCCGGGTCTTCCTTGAGGGTGTAGGCCGCTGTCAGCGTCGTCAATGCCTGTTGGTATTGCCCCTGACGATACAGCACCCAGCCCAGGCTATCCATGATATAAGGGTCTTGCGGCGCAAGGACGCTGGCTTTCCGGATCAGGGCATAGGCTTCGGAAAGCCGCAGATTGCGGTCAGCAAGGGAATAGCCGAGGGCATTGTAGGCATGGGCGTTGTCCGGTTGCAGGCGAATCAGGGTTTTCAGGTGCGTTTCCATTTCCGCCAGATGCCCCGTCTTCTCGGCGGCCATGGCGGTTTCATAGAGCAATTCCTGATTTTCCGGCTGGCTTTTCAGGGCGGCACGCAGAAATTCCAGGTTTTCGTCATGCAAATCGGCTTCACGCAAAAGCTGCGCCTCGATCAGCACCAGGATGGTTTTTTCGGTTGCGCCACGCGCGTTGCTGGCCTGCAACAGGGCGCGCGCGGCGGCCAGACCGCCCTCCTCGCTTGCCATCATTTTGGTTGCGCGCTGGCGGGCGGACAGATAATGCGCGCCATCCGGAACCTGAAGATAGTATTCCACCGCCTTGCGCGAATTACCGGCTTCTTCTTCGGTGCGCGCGAGGAAAAACCGCACCGCGCCGGGATCAGGAAAGGGCAATTCCAGCAGACGGGCAAAGTGCCTGCGCGCAGCGTCAAAATCCTTTTCCTGCAGGGAAAGCATGGCGACGGAATAAAGGATGG
>JAIRZG010000142.1 GCA_031267345.1 Zoogloeaceae bacterium | reverse complement strand
ACTGGCATTTCCGCCTTTGACCGCGCCCGCACGGTGCGGGCGGCGGTCGCCCGCCACGCCACGCCCGATGACATTGTGCAGCCCGGTCATATTTTCCCGATTACGGCGAAAGAAGGCGGCGTGCTGGTGCGCGCCGGACACACCGAAGCGGGTTGCGACCTGACCCGTCTGGCCGGACTGGAGCCGGCGGCGGTGATTTGCGAAGTGCTGAAGGAAGATGGTTCGATGGCGCGCCTGCCGGATTTGCTCGAATTTTCCCGCGTCCACAACATCAAGGTAGGCAGCATTGCCGACCTGATTCATTACCGCGCCGCCTCCGAAACGCTGGTCGAGCGCGTGGCCTCGCGCGCCATCCGGACGGCGCACGGCGAATTCTTGCTCCATGCCTATGTCGACAAGGCTTCCGGCGCGGCGCATCTGGCGCTGGTGAAGGGCGAGATTCCCGTTGCGGGCGAGACGCTGGTGCGGGTGCATGTGCCGCTTTCCGTGCTCGATTTTCTCGATCCGGAAGGCCAGTCCGGCGCGTTCAGCGTCGAACAGGCGCAGGCCGCCATCGCCAGAAACGGGCATGGCGTCATCGTGCTCATGCATCGCCCCGAAGGCAGCCACGAGATTCTGGCGCGTCTGACGGAAGCGCCTGCGGACAAGGCGCCCGTCCATGCGAAATGGGATCCGCGCGCCCACGGCATCGGCGCGCAAATCCTGCGCGATCTGGGGGTTACAAAAATGCGCCTCTTGTCCAGTCCGCGCAAAATGCCCTCCATGACCGGATTTTCGCTGGAAGTCACCGGCTTTGCCGCGTCGCCAGAGGAGTTGAACTGATGTCGAACGCTACGCCTGTCACGCTGATCGGCTTGAATGGCGCGGGATTGCGGCTTGGTCTGGTCACCAGCCGCTTCAACGCGGAAATCTGCGTGGCGCTGACCGAGGCCGCCGTCACTGAACTGCAACAATTGGGTGTTGCCGACATCCGCCGCTTTTCCGTCCCCGGCGCGCTGGAAATCCCGCTCCTTTTGCAAACCCTGGCGCAAAGCGGCGGATTCGACGCCCTGATTGCCCTGGGCGCGGTCATTCGCGGCGAAACTTACCATTTTGAAGTCGTTTCCAACGATGCCTGTCGGGGCGTGATGGAAGCGCAGCTTGTCACCGGCATTCCTGTTGCCAACGGCATCCTGACCTGCGAAAACGAAGAACAGGCCAGGGCGCGGACGCGACAAAAAGGCGTGGATTGCGCCCGCGCCGCCGTGGAAATGGCGCGTCTGATTCACGACATCAAGGCCGAACGATGAACGAGACCGCCAACCTCGGCGTCAAAACCGGAAAATCCGCCCGCAGGAAGGCGTCCCGTCCTGCCAGCCCGCGCAGCCGCGCGCGCGAACTGGCCTTGCAGGGGCTGTACCAATGGCGCGTCGGCGGCGCGGACGCCGCAACCGTGGAAAGCCACATGCCACAATGGGCGGTCTGCGCCGATGGCGACAAACCGAAAGAAAGCGAAGCGGGCGAGCCGGAACCCGCCGCCAGCGTCGCCGAAGTCGTGGACGTGGATAGCGATTTCTATCTCACGCTGGTGCGCGGCGTCATCCGCGACAGCGCCGTCCTGACTGATCGCCTCGCGCCCACCCTTGATCGCGCCTTTGACGCGCTTTCTCCGGTCGAGGCCGTCATCCTGCTCATCGCCGCCTTTGAACTCATCCACTGCCCGGAAACTCCCTACCGCGTCATCATCAACGAAGCCATCGAACTCGCCAAACGCTTCGGCGGCAACGAAGGCCATCGCTATGTGAACGGGGTGCTCGATAAAGCCGCTGGCTTTATCCGGGGACAGGAGACAGAGGACAGAAATTCCTGAATGTCAGCATAGGCTTCGTCTGCGGAGCAAGAAATTAGCGACAGGCCTTCAGGCCTGTCGGTCTAACGTGTTTTGGAGAGGTTTGCATCCCCCTCCCAAAACGGTCGCCTGAAACCCCTGCCTTCAGGCAGGGGTCGGCTCCCACCGCCCTGAAGGGCGGGGTTTCAACCAGAGTTAGTTTTACGATGAACCGCCGCGCGTCTGCGTAAATCATCACCCATTATTTCATCGGCATTCATGCGATTACCTTGGGAAACGAGCCGTATTGCGAAAATGAATGAATTTGAGTTGATTGCCCGTCATTTCCAGCGCCCGACGCCGCAAACCTGCCTGGGGCCGGGGGATGATTGCGCCCTGCTGCGTTCCGCGCCCGACATGGAACTGGTCGTGACCAGCGACATGTTGGTGGCGGGCGTTCACTTTTTGCCGGATACCGATCCCCGCGATCTGGGCTGGAAAACGCTGGCGGTCAACCTTTCCGACCTTGCCGCGATGGGCGCGAAAGCGCGTTGGGCGCTGCTGGCCTTGAGTCTGCCTGCTGCCGATGAAGCCTGGCTTGCCGCTTTCGCCGCCGGATTTTTTGCCTGCGCCCAAGAATTCCAGATTGATCTCGTTGGCGGCGACATGACGAAAACGTCGACCAGCGGGGCGCTCACGCTCTCTGTCACCGCGTTGGGCGAGACGCCTGTCGGTCAGGCGTTGCGTCGGGATGGCGCGAAAGCGGGCGATGATCTCTGGCTTTCCGGCTACCCCGGCCTGGCGGCGCTGGGCTTGAAGCGCCTGCAAGGCGAACTCGTTTTACCCGATCCGCTTGATCGCCTCTGTATCCAGCGTCTGCAAGCGCCCGTGCCGCGCCTGTTGCTGGGACAAATGCTGCGTCCGCTCGCCCATGCCGCCATCGACATTTCCGACGGTCTGCTGGTGGATATCGGTCACATCGCCAAACGTTCCGGCCTGACGGCGGAAATTTTCCTGCGCCAGCTTCCCCGTCTGCCGCAAGGCGTGGAACGCGCCCTCGCGCTGGAGGCTCTGCTCTCTGGCGGCGACGACTACGAACTCGCCTTTACCGCTCACCCGCGGCAACGCCCAAAGCTCGCCCGAATCGCCGCTGAACTGGAGCTTCCCTTGTGGCGTATCGGTCGAATGCGTGTGGACACGGCTGCGCCTGTCGCGCAACTGATTGATCCAGAAGGAAAAATTGTGCCCTGGGGAAAACCGGGCTACGATCACTTCTCCATGCCGCCTTCTCTCCCCTGAAGATATGAAACCCACCCTCGCCTTGGTTGGTCGACCCAATGTCGGCAAATCCACCCTGTTCAACCGCCTGACCAAAAGCCGCGACGCCATTGTCGCCGACTTTCCCGGTTTGACGCGCGACCGTCACTACGGGCATGGGCGCATGGGCGACAAGCCTTTTCTGGTGGTCGATACCGGCGGTTTTGAACCTTTGGTCAAGGAGGGCATCCTGTTTGAAATGGCGCGGCAGACGGAAGAAGCCATTTTCGCCGCCGACGCCGTGCTGTTCATGGTCGATGGTCGCGGCGGCCTCACGCCGCAGGACAAGGAAATCGCCAACAAGCTGCGTCGTCTGGGGCGTCCGAGCTTTGTCGCCGTCAATAAAACCGAAGGCATGAACGCGAGCATGGTCGCCGCCGGATTTTACGAACTCGGTCTGGGCGAACCCTGGCCGATCTCCGCCGCGCACGGCGAAGGGGTGCGCACGCTGCTGGATCGCGCCCTGGCGGAATTTGCTGAAACCGAAGAAGAACCGCCTTCGACGCACCTGAAAATCGCCATCGCCGGACGCCCCAATGTCGGCAAGTCCACGTTGATCAACACCCTTCTGGGCGAAGAACGGGTGATTGCCTTTGATCATCCCGGCACCACGCGCGACGCCATCGCCGTGGATTTTGAGCGCAACGGTCGGGAGTACAGCCTGATTGACACCGCCGGACTGAGAAAAAAGGGCAAGGTGTTCGAGAGCATTGAAAAATTCTCCGTCATCAAAACCCTGCAATCCATTGAAGGCGCGAATGTGGTGATTCTGATGCTCGACGCCCGTCAGGACATTTCCGATCAGGACGCGCATATTGCGGATTTTGTGCTGGAATCCGGTCGCGCCCTGGCGATTGCCATCAATAAATGGGATGGCCTCGAGCAGTACGCCAAAACGCAAATCCGCGTGGCGATGGAAAGAAAACTCAAATTTCTCGAATTCGCCCGCGCGCATTTTATTTCGGCAAAAGAAAACACCGGCGTCGACAAACTGCTGGTTTCTGTCGATAAAGCCTACGCCGCCGCCACCGCCAAACTCGCCACGCCCAAGCTCACCCGCGTACTGGCGGATGCCGTCGCCCGCCAATCCCCGCCCCGCCACGGCGCGTTTCGCCCGAAAATGCGCTACGCCCATCAGGGCGGCATGAATCCCCCGATCATCGTCATCCACGGCAACGCCCTGGAACACGTGCCGGAAAGCTACCGCCGCTATCTGGAAAATACCTTCCGCGAAGTTTTCAAACTGCAAGGCACGCCACTGCGGATTCAGTTCAACAGCAGCCACAATCCCTATGCGGACAAAGCTGCCGGAAGGCCCTGAAATCCCACGCGCCCAAGGAAATATCCTGTTCGCTTTTGCGCATCGTAAAGCCAATTCCGGTTGAACCCCGCCCGTTGATGAGGTGGGGCCGACCCCTGCCTGAAGGCCTATCGCTAATTTCCTGCTGAGTCTTCTCTGGTGGAATGTCAGGTGTTGTTCGTCGGCAGTTCGAGCGATCGTCTTGTCGCGCATATTGACGATGAAATTTCCACGGAAGGCAGCGCGGCGGCGGATTTGCGCAATGAACCGCCAGAATTCCCGCGCGCGGTCGGTCCGATCAGATATGCGCCAGTCTTGTAAACACCCCATCCCCACCCCTTCCTGGCGGCGCGGGCGGCAAGGGTGGGAATGGGGTTCGAGTGGGGATGAGGTTCACTTGATCTCGTATCTATCGGTCAGGTTCAGCGCAGCGAAGGCGGCGACGCCGTTGGGTGAGTTCGTCGGCATCGAGTTACGGTATTTCATAATCCGTCTGGAAGCGATGGAAAAGAAAGAGTTCATTGTTACTGAAAATCCCGCGCTTTCTGTAAAAATCAGGGAATTTACATGACCGCTATCCAGAAATGAGAAAGAAAATAGTACGGACCTTGGCGCTTCTCTCGATTTCGCTCCTGTTTTTGACGATCGGGTTATGGATCGCGGGCGTCGAAAAAGTGCTTCAGGACTTCGGGCGCTTTCCTGCGTGGGCGGTCATCGGGGTTCTGGTCGCTTCCGGGTTGAATTTGCAGGTGGTTTCTTTTCGCTTGTGGCGTCTTCTTGCGTATTTCGGCGTCCGGCTTCCTTTCGGCCTTGTTTACAAGGCGAACCTGCAAGGCCAGTTTGCGTCCCTGTTTCTGGTCTCTCTCATCGGACAAGTCGTGGGACGGTACTGGGTATTACGTGGGCATGAGATGTCGTCCGTAGCGGTAACGACCCTGACGCTCATCGAACGCGTAGTCATGCTGCTGGTTGGAGGAGGACTGTGCCTCTTCGGCATGGCCCGGCTGCTGGATGACGGAAGTATTTCCGTTTTTCTGGACGAAACCGCGTTCGTTCCGTTTTTTGCGACGGCTTTTCTGGGGGTGGCCGTCAGCCTCTGGGCCGGAGGATCGAAATTCGAGAAACGCCTGATTACGCAAATGTATTCAAGGAAGAGCATGAGCAACTTTCTGGAGACCATTGTCATTACATTTCTGGCCTATGGATTGATGTTGGGCGCTTTCGTCCTTGCCGGCAAGTCGCTGGCTCCCGACGTGGAATTTATGGATCTACTGGCTGCCGCCGCGATCACCAGTTTTGCCGCAAGCATGCCGATCTCCATTGGCGGCTGGGGCGCGCGCGAGCTGACGGCGGTTTTTGCCTTCGGGCAAGTTGGCGTGCCCGCCTCATCGGCAATGGCGGTATCCATCCTGATTGGATTGTGTTCGACAGCGGTCATTCTCGCCTTCTATTCCCTTGCGCTTGACCGAAAGGGACGCGGTGTGGAAGAGGCGGCGGACCGACTGAAGTTGATCGCCTTCTCCCCGCTCGTATGACATACGATCATAACCATTTGCCCGTGGAAAAAATCGGCGCATGGATGTTGTCGATTGTGGCGACCGGCCTGGTTTTTTTCCAGTTCCACGTTGTCCTGTTCGGCGAAACGCTGAATCTGAACCTGGCCGATCCTTTTGCCTTGCTTGCGCTGGCGGCGACGGTTTCGCACTGTATCAGCGCGCGCGCTCCCCTCGTCTGGCGCTGGCGGGAATTCAACAAAACGCTTCTCGTCATCAGCGTTTTGTTGCTTTTCGCTTTCGTTTACGGCGCGCGAACCATCGGCGTGACATCATGGGCGCTGGGCGGTCGCCTGATCGGCTGGCTGGTGCTTCTGGGCTATCTTTGCATCGGGCCGCTGACAGTTTCCTGTCTGGGTATGCGCGGAATGCGCCGCCTTTTCGAGACCCTTGTCGTCATGGCCGGCATCGTCGTGCTTTCGTGCGTTTTGGTACGATGTCTGGCGCTGGCAGGCTGGGCGGATAACCTCATTCCAGGGAATTTTGAAGGCTACGCGGGCAACCGCAACGCTTTCGCCTTCCAGATGCTGGCGTGTTCCGTGCTGCTGATCGCTTTTTCCCAATACCAGGCCAGACAGGCGCGACGTTTGCCAAGGTTGTTGAACAGGAACAGGCTGCTCGTTTTCTTTCATGGACTGATTCTGACCGGCCTGGTTTTGAGCGCTTCCCGCGCGGGGATTGGCGCTGGCGTCGTTCTGTTTCTTTTTGTCTGGGCGGCAAGGCTTGTCGATCGGCGTATGCTCTTGTCCAGCATCATGTGGGCGGCGCTCATATGGATGATTCTGGTTTGGGTTTTACCCTGGCTCGCCGCATGGGTTTTGGGGAATGCGGCTCTGGTAAAAAATGCGGATGCAGTAAACAGGCTTGCCCGGCTGCAAAGCGGGTTTTCTCATGAGTCAAGTAATCTCGTGCGTTGGGAAACCATCCGGCATGGCCTGGAGATGTGGTTGGATTCTCCTTTTCTGGGCGTGGGTTTGGGCGTGTTCATCGAGAAAAGCATGTTGTGGTTCGGACGTCCTACAGTCATTCATAGTACGCCAGTCTGGATATTGGTCGAATTCGGCCTGGTCGGCGCGTTTATTTTATTCATGGCGTTCTTCAGGCTCTGTGTATTCGCCTGGCGTTCAAGACAGGCCGCGTCCCGGTTTGACCGCGCTGTTTTCATGTTGTTGGGGGTCTTTGCGGTTTTCGGGGCTGTCCATGAAATTTTCTATCAGCGGATTTTCTGGCTGGCGCTCGGCGCGTGTTTGGCATTGCCATTGCACGCGTCGTTTGTTCCATATGCCCCGAACTCCGGAAATCCCAGGAAATTTCCTGATGCCAGGTCTCCTGTTCGTTCTTAACGATTCCGGATATTTTCTTTCTCACCGTCTGCAAATCGCGCTGGCGGCGCGAACGGCAGGATTTGACGTACATGTGGCGACGCCGGAGAGCGATAAAACGAAGACGGTGCGCGCGTATGGATTTACCCATCATCCTTTGCTCCTGACGAGAAGCGGAAGCAACCCGTTTCTGGAAATATTGTCCTTCATGGAACTGCTCCGGATTTTCCGCGAAACGAAGCCAGACCTGTTGCATCTGGTTACGATAAAGCCCGTAATCTACGGCGGCGTCGCCGCGCGTCTGACGCGTGTTCCCGCAGTGGTTGTGGCCGTGTCGGGATTGGGAATCGTATTTTCCCGAAACGGTTTCAAGGAAAATCTTTTGCGTTTTCTCATCAAACCGCTCTATCGCGCGGCCCTGGCGCATCCCGGATTGCGCGTGATTTTCCAAAATCCGAGCGATTCCGAAATTATTTCGCGTTTGGCTTCTTTAAGGCCGGAACAGATTTGCCTGATTCACGGTTCCGGCGTGGAACTGACGGATTACGCGTTTACCCCTCTGCCGGACGATGACGCGCCGATCGTGCTTTTGCCTGCCCGCCTTTTGAAATCGAAAGGCGTGCCGGAGTTTGTCGATGCCGCGCGGCAACTGCGCGCGCGTGGCGTCATGGCGCGTTTCGTCCTGGCTGGCGCGCCCGACGCGGGAAATCCGGATACGGTAACGGAGGAAGCCATTGCCGCCTGGGTGGCGCAGGGTTTGGTAGAGCATTGGGGATATTGCGCCGATATGCCACGAGTGTTTGCGCAATCTTCCCTGGTCATATTGCCGTCATTCTATCCGGAAGGCCTGCCCAAGACCCTGATCGAGGCGCAGGCCTGCGGTCGGGCGATCGTTACGACGGAATGTCCCGGTTGCCGCGACGCCATCGTTCCGGATGAAACCGGTCTGCTCGTCCCGCCGCGCGACGCCGGGGCGCTTGCCGACGCGATCGAGCGTTTACTGCGGGATCGGCAGCGCTTGCGGGACATGGGCAGGGCAGGGCGCGCGCTGGCGGAAAGCCGCTTCGACGTTCGTCATGTGGTTGAACGACACCTGGAAATCTATCAATCCCTGATGCAGGCCGACTGATTGGCGACAAGCGTTCATGCCTGTCGCTCAGGACGGGTTTGGCAGGGTTCCTGTCTCCTGCGGCGTTGCCGCGCCAAGCCCCGGACGTTCGTTTGCTCCGTTGCTCAAAAATACGGCGCCAGTCGGGGTTTTAAAGATAAAAGGTTTGAAAAGCAAGCTGTCCTTGCCATAATGCCAGCCTTTACGGAAAAACGTTTGCCCGCGAGGTTCTTGTCATGCGCTACAGAATTGTGCCCGTCACGCCCCTTGAACAGAATTGCACCCTCCTGTGGTGCGAAAAGACCCGTCAGACCGCCGTGCTGGATCCGGGCGGCGATGTCGGGCGCATTCTGGCGGCGCTGGCGGAAGAACGGCTTGTCCCCGCCACCATCCTGATCACGCACGGACATTTTGATCATGCGGGCGGCGCGGCGGAATTGGCGCAGCACTGCGCGATCCCCATCGTTGGCCCGCATGTGGCGGATCGTTTCTGGATTGATGGAATTCCTGAGACCGGTCGCGCCTACGGCGTGAACGGACAAAGTTTTACGCCGGATCGCTGGCTGCGGGAGGGAGATACGCTTTCCTTTGGCGAGGAAACGCTGGAAACGCTGCATTGCCCCGGTCATACGCCCGGCCATGTCGTTTTTTACCATCGTCCCGACGCCCTGCTGTTGGTGGGCGATGTGCTGTTTCAAGGTTCCATTGGCCGCACTGATTTTCCTCAGGGCAATCACGCCGATCTCATCGCCTCCATCCGGCAAAAGCTTTTCCCTCTGGGCGACAATGTCCGTTTCATTCCCGGTCACGGCCCCATGTCGACGCTGGGCGACGAACGTCAGTGGAATCCGTTCGTCGGAGGGGGTTAGATGTTTAGTCCCACGATGTGCTAGGTTGGATCGATTTTAAACCGTTCCTGCTCATTTGTCCATGCCTTGCAGATAAATTCGTAAGGAGTCAAGCCCTTGAGCGCT
>JAIRZG010000114.1 GCA_031267345.1 Zoogloeaceae bacterium | reverse complement strand
CGTGCTTCAGGCCGACGGCGGCACCCGCTGCGCCGCCATCACCGCCGCCTGGATTGCGCTGCACGACGCCTGCGCGCGTCTGCTCGCCGAAGGTAAAATCACCACCCATCCGCTCCGCGACCACATCGCTGCCGTCTCCGTCGGCATGGTCGGCGGCAGCCCTGTGCTGGATCTGGATTACGCGGAAGATTCCGTCTGTGACACCGACATGAACATTGTCATGACCGGACAAGGCGGCATCGTCGAAATTCAGGGTACGGCAGAAGGCGCGCCCTTCACCCGCCCCCAATTCAACACCCTGTTCGACCTCGCCCAAGGTGGCATCCGCCGCCTGATCGCCTTGCAGGAAGCCACCCTTGCGGACGCGCCCTTGCGGACGATGACACGCGCCTGACGGCGCGAAGGGCGTTTCCGATGAACTTTGCGCCGACGCGCGCCAGAGTTCCTACGCGTGGATTCCCGGCGCCGAATGCCGGGAAAGCAGGGTGGTGGCGGCATAGAGGGTTTCCAGACGCGGGACGGGAATGTTCTTCCGTTGCGCCAGCTCAAGCAGGCCGCCGAGGATGCCCTCAGTTTCCAGTGGGCGGTGACGGATTTTGTCCTGCAACATGGAGGAACGCGCCCTGCCCACGGCGCGGGCGCGGTTGAGGCGTTCTTCCGGCGAAACGTCCAGCGTTACATGGTATGCGGCGGCGACGTTCAGGGTTTCGCGGATGGCGGCGACCGAGAGGGCGCAGGCAGGCGCGAAGTCGACAATGTCGGCAATGCTGGCGTTCGCCAGCGCGGAGAGCGGATTCAACACCGCGTTGCCCAACAGTTTCTCCCAGACATCGCGGCGGATGTTCGTGCTCTTTTGCGGCGACAGTTCCGCCGCGCGGAAGGCTGCCAGCAATGTCGCCTCACCTTCCGGCATGTAGCCGTCGGGTAAGGGAGAACCGAAAATGAAACGGTCGCCGGGCGCGTGGCGGGCGAGCGCGTGACCAGGGCAGCGCAGGTCGACGGATTTGTGGATGACGCCGCCCAATAGTTGCCGCGCGGGCAGGATGGCGGGAATCGCGTTGTCCGGATCGAGGCATTGGAGCGGCCTTCCGTCCTGCCCCTGAAAATACCACCACGGAATGCCGTTTTGCAGACAGGCAATCAGGGTATGCGGCGCAATCAGCGGCTCGATCTCCGGCAACGCCGGAAGAATCTGCTGGCTTTTGGTGGTGATCAGCAGGGCGTCGAAACGTGCGCCCGTTTCCTGCGCCCTTGCCGCTGTGCTGACGGCAAGTCCGCCCGCCTTTGGAAAAATCCGCAGCATCGGCGTCTCGTCTTCTTCAACGCAGAGGCCGGATTCAAGAATTTTTCCGGCGGTTCGAGCGCGGGCAATCAGGGTGATCGAAAGGCCGCTGGCGACCAGTCGCGCCGCCAGATAGGTTCCGATGGCGCCCGCGCCAAAAATGGCGATGTTCATGCGTCCGGCGCTCAAAATGCGACGTGGCGCATGAGCCGACAAGCGAACGGATAATCCGGCGCGACGCAATGGACGGCAGCGTGGTCGTTCCGGATGGCGACCGCGCCGTCGGGCGTATGGGCGCAAATTCGCAAGCGGGTAAAAGCGGGTTGGATAACGGATTTTGCGGACATGTTCATGTTCCTTCAAGAGACTTTGGCGACAAGGAGAGAAAGGGTAGACAAAGCCGTTTTGGCGCATTCCATTTTTTTCTGCAATACATATTCCCGCGTTCTGATTCGCTTATCGGTTTTTATTCGTTTGCAACCGCTCGTCTTCCCTCTACGCTTCGCCACGTTTGATCTGGCCGAAAGAGCAAAATCCATGAAAAAGCAGCAAGAACATCGGTTTATCCGGCGCGTGATTTCAACCCTGGGCGGCATAATCGCCCTCTCGTCTATGGGGCTATCGGGCGGCGTTCCACTGGCGCAAGCCGAAGAAGCGGCATGGCCGACGCGACAGATTACCCTGGTCGTGCCCTGGTCGCCGGGCGGCTCGTCGGATGCTTTTGCCCGCATCGTCTCACAGGAACTCGCCAGCGCACTGGGACAACCGGTCATCGTGGAAAACCGGCCGGGCGCAATCGGAACCATCGGTGTGCGCCATGTCGCGCGCAGCAAACCCGATGGCTACACCTTTCTTTTCGGCAACACCGTGTCGATGATCGGCAGCGTGGTGTCTTCCGCTACCCCCGTGCAGTTCGATCCTCTCCAGGATTTCGTTCCGGTCGCGCTGGTGGTGGAAACTTATTACGTGCTCACCGCGCATCCTTCCGTCGGGGTAAAAAATTTCCGCGAGTTTCTGGCCTGGGCGCAGGATCCCGCCAAACCGCCGCTGGCGGTTGGCTCAACCGGCAACGGCGCGACCAGCGATATTTTGTACGACTACCTGATCCACAAACAGAAAGCCAATCTCACCAAGATCGCTTTCAAGGGGACTGGCCCTCTGGTCGCTGACTTGATCGCCGGACATTTGCCGATCGGTTCCGCCGCCCTTTCCCTGGTCGCCAGTCACTACAAGGAGGGCAAACTGTTCCCGCTGGTCATTGTGGGCAAGAATCGTTTGCCGCAGCTTCCCGATGTGCCGAGTGTGCGGGAATTCGGCCTGACCGCGCCCGATCTGAGCGTCTGGGATGGCGTATTCGCGCCGACGGGCACACCACCCGCCATTATCGCCGCCCTTGCCGCCGCGCTCAAAAAAGCCAACCAGATCGCAATCTTCAAAGATCTCGCAGAGAAAAACGGTAGCGTTGTCGTCTTCACCAGCGGCGCGGATGCCGCCGCGCGACTCAAAAAAGACCTCGAAGAACGCCAGCGTTTCAAGATGGAACTCGAACAGGCGCAGCAATAAATTTGCGCGCTGCCTGCACAATCCGGCAAAGCCTTTTTTCATTAACCGCTGCAAAGGAATTCACATGAGCACAGACATCACCACATCCGACGCCGCCAACGCCGCCCGCGTCGAACTTGCCGCCGCCTGTCGGTTGACCCATCTGTTCGGCTGGACCGATTTGCTGGCGACGCACATTTCCATCCGCGTACCCGGACGTAGCGACCGTTATCTGGTCAATCCGCTCGGCCTCCTGTTCGACGAAGTCGCCGCCTCCGACATTCTGGAAGTCGATCTGGAAGGTCAGGTCATCGGCAACCCACACGGCGGCAAGGGCGATCTCAACCCTGCCGGAACGGTGATTCACGGCGCGATTCACGCTACCGGCACACCGGAAGCCGAAGCCGTCATTCACCTGCATTCAAAAGAAGGCGTCGCCGTTTCCTGTCAGGCGGGCGGTCTTTTGCCGCTGACGCAAATGGCGCTGATGATTTTGCAGGACGTGGCCTATCACGATTTTCAGGGCGTGGTGCTGGACAAATCGGAACGGCAAAGCATCCTCTCCGACCTGGGCGACAGACACAATCTGATCCTGAGAAACCACGGTACGTTGAGCATCGGTCGCAACATGCCGGAAGCCTTCTCCCGCATCTGGCGGGTTGAACGTGCCTGCCGCTTCCAGCTCGCCGCGCAATCCGCCGGTGTCCCTCTGCAACAATTACCGCCGCAGGTCATCGAACGCGGCGCGCAACAAGCCAGGATCATCACGGGCGATCAGTCCAGCTTTTTGCCCGCCGGCAAACGCGAATGGACTGCGCTCCTGCGGCGACTGGATCGGGAATTGCCGGGGTATCGGAACTGAACCGGACAGCCCCACGCAAGAAAAAGGCGACATTTTTAACGTCGCCTTTTTTATGGAAGAAGCCGAAGCGCTCAGGCTTTGGAAGCGGCCTTTTTGGTGGCGCTGCCCGCCGCCTTGGCGGTAGCGGACGCAACCTTGTTGCTGGCGCCGCCGATGCTGGCGGCAAGGGTCTTCATGTTGCTGTCGGCAATCTGAACCGCTTGTTGCGCCATGAAGTTCAGGCGATCAAACGCTTCGGAATTGGCCTGCAACAGGGACTTCATCGTGGAGGCGAAAATATCGCCGCCCGCAGGCATCTTGCTCTTGGTTTCTTCGATAACGTTTTCCGCGCCTTCGGACAGGGTACGGTAATGCGACTCCATCACTTCCGTAATGCCGCGTTGCGCTTCCAGCAGCACGTCATAGGCGTTGTGGTAGAAATTACGCACATTGTCCAGGCTGGGCGCGGTGATGGCGGACTGCACGGAAAGCAGTTCCTTGGGATCCTTGGTCGCCGTCAGCGCCTCGGCGCCTTTCGCGCCATCGTGGATGCCTTCACGGATGGTATTGAAATTGAGCGCCGCCAGTTTTTCGATGCTATCCAGCGCCCTGCGCGCCATAGAGAGCAGTGCTTCTGCGTTAGCGTTGCCGATGGCGACGATTTGTTCGGATTTCTTGCTGGTCATGGGTTCTCCTTTTGTACGAAAAGATGTGGATGGGAAATTATTTGATGCGACAATTAGATGATAACAAACGCATTCGGAAAATTCCTAGCAAAAAATACAGGATCATTGAAAAATGTTCGCTGCGCCCGGAACGCTCTTGCCGCCTTCTTCAAACAAAGAGCCGCAACAATCCGTCCAGTCCGCAAAAATTGAGCGCCACATCCGCCTTGGCGCGGGTAGCGGGTTTGGCGTGATAGGCCACGGAAAGCCCGGCCTCCGCCATCATCCGCAAATCGTTCGCGCCATCGCCCACGGCGATCACCTGTTCCCGTCGCAAGCCCTGCTCCTGTCGCAGACGCCGCAACTGTCCGGCCTTGACCTCGGCGTCGACAATCTCGCCCACCACCCGTCCGGTCATTTTGCCGCCCGCGATTTCCAGTTCGTTGGAGGTGGCGAAATCAAAACCCAGTTCGATGCGGAGACGCTCGGTAAAATAGGTGAAGCCGCCGGAAAGCAGCACTGTGCGTAACCCCGCCGCCTGCGCCGCCGTTAACAATTCGCGCGCCCCTGGCGAGAGGCGCAGACGTTCGGCATACACCTGCGCCAACACGCGGATATCCAGTCCGACGAGCAGGGCCAGCCGTCGGCGCAGGCTTTCCGGATAATCCATATCGCCTCGCATGGCGGCTTCCGTCACCGCCGCCACCTCGGATTTTTTGCCCGCGAAATCCGCCAGCTCGTCGATGCACTCGATGGTGATCAGGGTGGAATCCATGTCAAAAGCAATCAGACGATAATCCGACAACCGCGCTCCGGCAGGCATGAAAGCCCAGTCCGCCCGTTCTGCTTCGATGGCGGGAATCAGGGCGTCAAAGGCTGCGCCGCGCGTCGCGCCCGTCAGTCGCGCCGCTTGCGGCGGACACGGCAAAATCCGCTGCGCCCCCGTCGTCGCCCGCGCCTTTCCCAGCAAGTCCGCCGACAACGCCTCGCCCTGCAAAATCAGATCACCCGCATTCATCACGCAAAAATCCAACAACACCATAACGCGCTATTCTACCCATCCTGAAAAACCAGCAACACAGTAAAATCCACGCACCTTGTCCAATCTCTGATCCCTGACCTCTGACCCCCGCTTCCGGATTCCCGATGTTAGCCTACCTGCTGCGCCGCCTGCTGTACGCCGTCCCGATTCTGATCGGCGTCAATCTTCTGACCTTTGCCCTGTTCTTCCTGGTCAATACGCCGGACGACATGGCGCGAATGCAATTGGGCGTCAAGCATGTGACGGCGGACGCCATCCACAAATGGAAAGCCGAACGCGGCTATGACCTGCCGCTGTTCTGGAACGCGAACGCTGCGGGAACGGACAAGCTCACGCGCACCATCTTCTCGCAAAAATCGGCGCGCATGTTCATTGGCGATTTTGGACGCGCCGAGGACGGGCGCGACATCGCCCGCGAAATTGCCACGCGCATGGGGCCGTCGCTCGCCATCGCCGTGCCGACTTTTACCCTGACGCTCTTTGTCGCCATCTGCCTGGCCCTGACGCTCGCCTTTTTTCGCGCCACGACGCTGGACTTTTGGGGCGTGGTGATCTGCGTATTGCTGATGTCCATTTCCAGTCTGTTTTACATCATCGGCGGACAATTCCTGTTCGCCAAGGTCTGGCGGCTCGTGCCGATTTCCGGCTTCGGCGAAGGACTGGACAACTGGCGATTTCTCATCCTGCCCGTGCTGATCGGCGTGGTCGGCGGCGTGGGCGCGTCGACCCGCTGGTATCGCACTTTTTTTCTGGAGGAGGTCAACAAGGATTACGTGCGCACCGCCCGCGCCAAGGGATTGCCGGAGACGCGGGTATTTTTCCGGCACATCCTCCGTAACGCCCTGATTCCCATCCTGACCGGCGTCGTCGCGTTGATCCCTTTGCTGTTCATGGGTTCCCTGCTCACTGAATCCTTTTTCGGCATTCCCGGCCTGGGGAGCTACACCATAGACGCCATCAACGCGCAGGATTTTTCCGTGGTGCGTTCCATGGTTTTCATCGGTTCCGCACTGTATATCATCGGCCTCATCCTGACCGACATTTCCTACACGCTGGTCGATCCACGCATACAATTCGGCAAAAAATGAATTTTCAACCCGTCCTGCTCTGGTCTGACCTGTTGCTCTGGCTGCTGGCCTTTGCCGCCATCGGACTGGGCGCCTGTTCCACCCGCGCCGAACATCTGCGTCGCGCCTGGGCGCGGCTGGGCAGAAATCCCGTCGCTACCGGCACGACGACAATCCTCTGCGTCTTTTTGCTGATCGGGCTTCTGGATTCCCTGCACTACCGCCCGCGCCTTGAAGAAAATCCGGCGGCGAACGAAACGCCAAACGTCACCCATTATGCCGTTGAAGTACGATCCCTGCTGGACGCCCTGCTCTTCGACCTGCGCGAACAACACGAAAGAACCTATTCCGCGCCGCTCGCCATCCGGCTGTCCACCATGGAAACCGAAGAAACGCCAAACGGCGTGACGCAGGATTATCCCCGTCTCGCTTACGGCGGCGCGCATCTTGCGGATGAATCCGGACACGCGCGCGACCTGCTGCTACGCGCCGCGCAGGGCGTCGTGCTGGCGGCGTTGCTGTTCGGCCTTCTAAAAATGGCGCTGGCGGGACATCGCCAGCGACGCCCCGCTGGCGCACCCGGCTTTGCCTGGCAGGGCGTGTTGTACGCGCTTGGCGTCTTCCTGCTTTTCGCCCTGCCCATTGCTTTTCTCGCCGCCGACTACCACGTTTTCGGCACGGACAAGGTCGGACAGGACGTGCTGTATCAGGCGCTGAAAAGCATACGCACGGCATTGGTGATTGGATTGGTCACGACCCTCATCATGGTGCCGCTGGCCATTTTCCTGGGCATTGTCGCCGGATACTTTCGCGGCTGGGCGGACGACCTCATACAATATGTATACACCGTGCTCAATTCCATCCCCGGCGTACTCTTGATCGCCGCCGCCGTGCTGATGATGCAGGTGATCATCGATACCCATTCCGAATGGTTCGCCACCGCCGCCGAACGCGCCGACCTGCGCCTGGTCGCGCTCTGCTTCATTCTAGGCGTCACCAGTTGGACAGGACTCGCCCGCCTCCTGCGCGGCGAGACGCTGAAACTCAGGGAACTTGATTACATCCAGGCCGCGCGCGCCTTTGGCGTTTCTTCCGGACGCATCATCACGCGCCATCTGTTGCCCAATCTCATGCATCTGGTGATCATTGCGCTGGTCATGGATTTTTCCGCGCTGGTGCTGACCGAAGCCGTGCTCTCCTATATTGGCATTGGCGTCGATCCCGCCATGATGAGTTTCGGCTCCATGATCAACAACGCCCGCATGGAACTCTCGCGCGAACCTGCCGTCTGGTGGTCGCTCGCCACCGCCTTCACCTTCATGCTTGTCCTCGTCCTCTGCGCCAATCTCCTCGCCGACGCCCTGCGTAATGTCTTTGCGGACAATACTTCCGGACAGCAATAACCCCCCCCTTCAGACAGCGGCAACTTCTTTTCTGACGCCTGAACAGGATGCTCCCTCACCCGCTTGCGCGGGAATGATTTTTTTACCAATGCGCCGCGCCAGCGACGGCAAGGGGCGCGGCGAATCGCCTGACATCTGACCTCGGGTTACGCTTTCAGCAAGGATTCCTTGCCGCCCAGCCAGCGTTCGCGGGTTTGGGCGGCTTGTTCGGGGAACTGGGCGAGCAGGGTTTCGGCGAGGGCGCGAGCGGTTTCCACGAGGTCAGGGTCGGTTTCCAGGTCGGCGTATTTCAAGAGGGGCAGGCCGCTCTGGCGACTGCCGATGAATTCGCCGGGGCCGCGCAAGCACAAATCCTGACGGGCGATTTCAAAGCCGTCGCTGTGTTCAAAGATGATTTTCAGGCGCGCGCGCGCCAGTTGCGAAAGCGGTTCGGCGTAGAGCAGGACACAACTACTCTCCGCTGCGCCGCGTCCGACCCGACCGCGTAACTGGTGCAGTTGGGCAAGCCCGAAGCGTTCGGCGTGTTCGATGACCATCAGGCTGGCGTTGGGCACATCCACGCCGACTTCAATCACGGTAGTCGCCACCAGCAAATCCACTTTTCCGGCAACAAATTCCGCCATCACCGCCTGTTTTTCGGCGCTTTTCAGACGACCATGCACCAGACCTGTGCTCAGTTCCGGCAGGGCTTCCGTCAGCCAGGCATGGGTTTCCAGCGCGGTTTTGAGTTGCAGGCTTTCGGATTCTTCAATCAGCGGGCAGACCCAATACACCTGTTGTCCGACGCTCACCTTTTTACGCACGTAAGCCATGACTTCTTCACGGCGCCCGTCGCGCATCAAGCGGGTGTGGATGGGCGCGCGCCCCGGCGGGAGTTCGTCCAGGGTGGAAACATCCAGATCGGCGCAGTAGCTCATCGCCAGGGTGCGCGGGATGGGCGTGGCGGACATCATCAATTGATGCGACGTTTTTCCCTTCTGGCGCAGGGCAAGGCGTTGCTGGACGCCGAAGCGGTGTTGCTCGTCAATGATGACCAGCGCCAGACGCGCATAATCAACGCCTTCCTGAATCAGGGCGTGCGTGCCGACGACCAGACCTGCCGTGCGCGCGGCGACAAGCTGCGCTTCGCGCGCCTTGCCCTTGAGGCTGCCAGTGAGCCAGGCGACTTCCACGCCCAGCGGCTTGAACCAGTCGAAAAGCTTCAGATAATGCTGCTCGGCGAGAATTTCGGTCGGAGCCATGAACGCCGCCTGCCAGCCGGATTCCACCGCCTGACAGACGGCAAGCGCCGCCACCAGCGTCTTGCCCGCGCCGACATCGCCTTGCAGCAGACGCTGCATGGGATACGGCGCTTCCAGATCGGCGCGGATTTCGGCGCTGACGCGGCTTTGGGCGGTGGTGAGTTGAAAGGGCAATTGGCGAATGAGGGCGGCGGCGAGCTTGCCGTCGACGACGAAACGCGGCGCGCCGATTTCGCGCCGCGCCCGATACGCCTGACGCAAGGAAATTTGCTGCGCCAGCAGTTCATCCAGTTTGACGCGCCGCCAGGCCGGATGCTGGCGCGTGGCAAGCGGCTGCGCCGCCGTGTGGGCGGGCGGGTGATGCAAAAAAGTGAGGGCTTCCCACAGCGTCGGCAGTTTTGCGCGGACGAGAAAGTCGGCGGTCAGCGTCTCGTTCAAAGGCGTTTGGGCAATCGCCTGGTCGATGAGTTTCACCAATGCCGATTGCGCCAGTCCGGCAGTGGTGGGATAAACGGGCGTCAGGGTTTCCGGCAGCGGCGTGTCGGGCAGGACGACGCGAAAGCGCGGATGCACCATTTCCGCGCCGAAATGACCCTGGCGGATTTCGCCCACGCAACGCACCAGATTGCCCACGGCGAGCGCGGCCTGCTGGTTGGGATAAAAGTTGAGAAAGCGCAGGGTGATCGCGCCGCTCGCGTCGGCAAGCTGGACGACCAGTTGCCGCCGGGGACGAAACTGGATCTGGCTGTCGATGATCGCGCCTTGCAGTTGCGCGCTACCGGCGTCAACTGCGGCAAGCGCGGCCTCGATTGCCG
>JAIRZG010000072.1 GCA_031267345.1 Zoogloeaceae bacterium | reverse complement strand
GTGAGCGTGAGCACGGTGACACGACTGCTGGCGTTATACCGGGAGACGGGGAGTTACGAGGCGAAGGTATCGGGGGCGGGGCGAAAGCCCCGGCTGAATGAAGCGTGCTTGCAAAAGATCGCCAGACGAATAAGGGAACAGCCGGACATTACGCTGAAGGAACTCATTGAAGCGTTCTCCTTGCCGGTAAGTGCCCCGGCGCTGTGCAAGACCCTCAACCAGAAACTGGGATTGCGCCGAAAAAAAAACGGCGCACGCAGCGGAACAACACCGTCCAGATGTCGTGGAGCGGCGGATGCAGTGGAAGGCGAAGCAAAAACTCCTTGAGGCGGCCCACCTGGTTTTTCTGGACGAAAGCGGCGTCAATACTGGCATGACCCGCCGGTATGGCCGCGCTGCCAAGCATGAGCGGGTGATTGAAGCCGTACCGGACAGCCGGTTTCATCGAACGACGATTTTATCCTCGATCAGATTGGATGGAACGACGCTCCCGTTTGTCTTTGAGGGGGCGCTCAACGGGGAGCTTTTTCGGGCCTATATCACACAGTGGTTGGCGCCATCGCTCAGGCTAGGTGATGTGGTCGTCATGGACAACCTGTCCAGTCATCGGGTCAGCGGCGTACTCGAAGCGATCGAAGCGGCCGGCGCCACACCCCTGTTCTTGCCACCCTACAGCCCTGACCTGAATCCCATCGAACTGATGTGGTCAAAAATCAAGGCCATCTTGCGCAAGCTCAAAGTCCGAACCCAAGAGCTTCTCGATGAAGCCATCGCCCAGGCTTTCAACTGTATCTCCACATCAGACATATCGGGATGGTTCAAACATGATGGATATGCGCAACGTTAAGTTAAAGTGCTTTAACCACCCTAGCCAGGACGGCCACAAATCTTTTTCAGCGCGTAGAGCGTATTCAGCGCTTCTTTGGGGCTGAGGTTGTCCGGTTCCAGCGCGGCGAGGGCGTCCAGCGCCGGGTGGGGTTCGGTTTCGGGGAGGTTGGGAACAAGGCGCGGCGAGCTGGAAAAGAGGTCGGGTTGCAGGGGGTTGTCGGCGGCTTTTTCTTCCAGTTTGCGGAGTTCCTTTTTGGCGGCGCGCACCACGGCGGCGGGCATTCCCGCCAGCGCGGCGACCTGGATGCCGTAACTCTGGTTGGCGGGGCCTTCTTCCAGCGCGTGTAAAAAGACGATGCGCTCGCCGTGCTCCACGGCATCCAGATGCACGTTGGCAAGCGTTGGATAATCTTCCACCAGCCGCGTCAACTCAAAGTAATGGGTGGCGAAAAGCGTGAGACAGCGGTTTTTTTCCAAAAGATGGCGACAGATGGCGAAAGCCAGGGCGAGGCCGTCGAAGGTGGAAGTGCCGCGCCCGATTTCGTCCATCAGCACCAGAGAATTGGGCGTCGCCTGATGCAAAATGGCGGCGGCTTCGGTCATTTCCACCATGAAGGTGGAGCGCCCCGAAGCCAGATCGTCGGAAGCGCCGATGCGGGTAAAAACGCGATCCAGCGGCCCCAGCACCACCTTTTGCGCGGGGACGAAACTGCCGATGTGCGCGAGCAGCGCAATCAGCGCGGTCTGGCGCATGTAGGTGGATTTGCCGCCCATGTTGGGACCGGTGATGATCAGCAGCCGCCGCGTTTCCGAGAGGTTTACGTCGTTGGCGATGAAGGTCTCGCCACTGTCCGTCATTTCACCTTCCACTATCGGATGCCGACCGCCTTCGATCAACAGGCCGGGGACGCTGGAAAATTCAGGTCGCCGCCAGTCGTGCCGATCCGCCGTTTTCGCAAAGGACGCCAGCATGTCAAGTTGGGCAATGGCGCGGGCGATGCGCTGCAAGGCGGCGACATGTTCCTGCAAGTCGGCGAGTACGCCTTCGAACAGCGCCTTTTCGCGCGCCAGACCGCGTTCCTGCGCGGAAAGCGCCTTGTCCTCAAAGGTTTTCAGTTCCGGCGTGATGTAGCGTTCGGCGTTTTTCAAGGTTTGCCGTCGGCGGTAATCGTCGGGAACTTTGTCGACATGCGTGTGCGTGACTTCGATATAAAAACCGTGCACCTTGTTGAATTCGACTTTCAGGCTGGCAATGCCGGTGCGCTCCCGTTCGCGCGCCTCCATTTTCATGAGGAACGCGCCGCAGTTGTCATTGATGGCGCGCAGTTCGTCGAGTTCGGCGTCAAACCCCGCCGCGATGACGCCGCCATCACGCAACAGCGCGGCAGGTTCTTCGGCAATGGCGGTAATAAGCAGCGCCAGCGCCGCTTGCGGAGCGATGAGGTCGGCGGCGAGTTGTGTTAACAGATTGGCCTTCGGCGGCGGGCAGGGTTTTTCTGCCGCGAAGGCAAGCTGCGCCGTCAGCTCCGGCAGTCCCAGGAGCGAGTCGCGCAGGGCGGAAAGATCGCGCGGACGGGCGTTTTGCAATGCGATGCGCCCGCTGATGCGCTCGATGTCCGCCTGATGTTTCAGGCATTGGCGCAGCGTATCGACACGCCGATCCGCCAGAAGTTCCGCGACGGCTTCCTGTCGGGCGGCGGGGACGCGGGTATCGCGCAGCGGATGATGCAGGTTGTGGCGCAGACAGCGCGCGCCCATGCTGGTGACGCAGCAGTCAATAAGGGAAAACAGGGTAGGGCTGGCCTCGCCGCGCAGGGTTTCCGTGAGTTCAAGATTACGCCGCGTCGCCAGATCCAGCCCCAGATAAACGCTTTCCTCCTCAACGCGCAAAGCCTGCACATGCGGTAGGGCGCTGGACTGGGTGGCTTGGGCATATTGCAACAACGCGCCGGCGGCGGCGATGGCGAGTTCCATTTCTTCCGCGCCAAAGGCGGCGAGCGACTGCACCTGAAAATGCGCGCACAGCAAACGCCGCGCCGTATCGGCGGCGAAATGCCATTCGGGACGGCGGGTCTGCGCCATGCGGCTCGTGGGCAGGGCGATGTCCAGCGATTCCGGCAACAGGATTTCCGCCGGACGGATGCGCTCCAGCGTGGCGGGCAGATGCGCGGCGGCGATTTCCGTAAGCGTGAAGTCGCCGCTCGCCAGATTGAGCCACGCCAGTCCCAGACGCTGCCGTTGCTGCGTCAAGGCCATGAGCAGGGTGTCCTTGCGCTCTTCGAGCAGATTGGCGTCGGTGAGCGTACCCGGCGTGACGATGCGCGACACCTCTCGCTGCATCGGCCCCTTGTTGGTCGGATCGCCGACCTGCTCGCAAATCACCACCGATTCGCCCAGCCGGACAAGGCGGGCAAGATAGGTTTCCAGCGCGTGATAGGGAACGCCCGCCATCCGGATCGGCTGCCCCGCCGATTGTCCGCGCGTGGTCAGCGTAATATCCAGCAAACGCGCCGCCTTTTCCGCGTCGCCGTAAAACAACTCGTAAAAATCGCCCATGCGATACAGCAGCAGGCTTTCCGGATGCTTCTGCTTCAAGCGCAGGTATTGCCGCATCATGGGCGTATGGGCGCTGACGCCACTGTCTTCCGGGTCTTTGTCGGTTTTTTGCATCATCGGTATGATCTGATTTTTTCCATCTTTCCTGACGGTTTGTATTTTATGCGCCCGTTGCCTTGAAAATGAAATTGGATGCCCATTGGTTCAAGTTAGCGCCTGCCGCTCTGTTTTCTGTTTCCCGCAATATTCCGCGCCGTTGGCGAGGGCTGCGGCGTGGAGGCCGCTTCTCACCGCGCCTTCCAGCGTAGCCGGATAATCGGGGAAGGTGTGGTCGCCCGCGATGAAAAGTCCGGGCCAAGGCGTTTTTTGCGGGCAGCGGACGAGGTGGGGGAGGGCGGCGAAGGTGGCGCGTTTTTCGTGGAGGATGTGATACGGCGGCAGCGCGACGGGGTGGGCGAGCCATGCGGAAATGTCGTTATGCAGCGCCATCGCCAGGTCTGCGTCCGTCAGGCTTTCCCACGCGCCATGACCGGAGAGCGCGACAGCCAGCGCGCCTTGTCCGCGATCCACCAGCCAGCCGCCGTGTTCGCCGTGCAGCGCCAACAACGGGTAGGGCAGGGTGACGCTTGCCGGATAATGGAAATAAAGGGTGGCGATGGGTTCGGCGGCTTGCGGCGGGACGGGAAAATCGGCGCGCGGCAGTTCCGCCAGCAGCGGCGGCAAATGCCAGGGCGCGACGGCGAGGATAACCTTGTCGAAAGTTTCCGCGCCGCGTCTGCTGGCGAGGCGCCAGCGATCCGCTTGCGAGCGCAGGGCATGGACGCGTTCTTGCAGACGAATGTTGACGCCGCGCGCGTCAAGCCATTTTTGCGCCGGGTCGGGCAGAAGGTCGGAGAGCGTGTTGCGCGGCAGCAGCAGATCGGTTGCGCCGGAGGCGGGATTACCCAGGCTTTCCTGCAATACCCGCGCGAACACCCGCGCGGAAGCGTGTCCGGCAGGCGTGTTCAGGGCGGCAAGGCAGAGCGGCTCCCAGAGATGGCGACGCAACGCGCCGTTTTGTCCGGCCTCATCCAGCCATTGCGCGACGCTGCCATCGGCTTCTGGCGGCACGATAAACTGCCGCGCTTGCAGCGTTTGCATCCAGCGGGCGGCAGTCAGTTTTTCGCGCAATCCGGTTTTGCGCGCGGCAAGCAATCCCCAAAGCAGATTGAGCGGATGCGGCAGGCGCGGTAAGGCCAGACAAAAACCGCTGGCATCCTGAATTCGCAGGGGCAGACGCTTCAGTTGCGCTTCCGGCGCGACGCCGATGCGTTGCATCAGCCCCAGGGTTTCGCGGTA
>JAIRZG010000071.1 GCA_031267345.1 Zoogloeaceae bacterium | reverse complement strand
AAAGCATCCGATACCTCCCAACTCGCCATGCGCTTCATGCTCAGCTGCCTCATCGTTACCAAACAACCGCAACATGCGCCATTCGGCAAAATAGTACAGGCTATTTACGGATAAGTCCTAAACATCAAGGAGACAGCCAATCATCATGGTTCGCGTACTCTCGCACTGGTAGCGACAGACGATCCTCAATGTCTTTCGTTGCCGCCCGTTGCGCCTCGAACGTCTCGGAAAGCGCCCAAAGTTCCGCGTCTTCGCATAAAGCGGCCAAAAAGGGGGTTTTCGGCTTTTCACAATCGGGATTGGCGGCCTGCGCCGCGCCCGTAATCGAAACCAATGTCGCGAGCGCGGTGCGTAGGATGAAGGCTGTTTTCATTGTAAAACTGACTCCGGTTTGAAAACCTTTCCAGGCGCATTTACAGCAACAGGCATGGATGCCTGTTGTCAATTATCTATTATGGATTATCGTGTCGTTTCAGGTTTTTATCGAATCCAATTCGTCGTAAAGTAGTATTTTGCGACGTTTCTTATGCTGGGAAAAACATGAAATATTCGGTTGAAGTGAGCGAGACGGAAAGCGTACGTTATCTGCATTTTGGCTCGGAATGGATACAGGGCGCGATGCGGATTGCGCGTCCCTGGGCGCTGGAAGTGGCCTATACGCGGGAAATGTTGTTGCCGCTCCTGCTACGCGCCGAACCGTTGCGGCGTTGTCTGTTGGTGGGTCTGGGCGCGGCTTCGCAACTCAAGTTTCTGTATCGATATTTTCCGGACGCCCGTTTTTGTGTGCTCGAAATCAATCCCGATGTGCCGACCGTGGCGCGGCAATGCTTCAAATTGCCGGATTCGCCCCGAATTGACATCATCATTGATGATGCTGTCGCATGGATGGCGACCCATGCGCCGCAAGCCTGTTTTGACCTGATTCTTCAGGATGGTTTTGACGCGGCGGGGCGCATCGGCGCGCTCTCCGGCGCGACGTTTTACGCGCGTTGTCACGCGGCGCTGGATACGGGCGGCGCTTTCGCCTGCAATCTGTTGGAGCATGACCGGGGCTTTCAGGCCAATCTGCGCCGCATCCGCCGCGCCTTTTCGGGACGCTGCCTACATTTTCCCTCTGGCGACAATGGCAACGTGGCGGCTTTTGGATTTGCCGCCACGCCCTGGAATTTCACGCTGGCGGAATTGCGCGAACGCGCCTTGTCCCTCAAAGCCCGAACCGGCCTCGACCTGCGCCCCGCCTTATCCCGTCTGCAACTGACCGTCGCCACGCCCGACGGCAAACTGCGGCTTTGAGCGCCAATTGCATATTGGCCGTGACAGAACCCGCGCGACAGGTTAAATTACCCGTCCCTGTCACCTGCGGCAAACCATCGTCTGCCGCGCCCCGGATTCCTGCTTCCCGATGATCCATCCCCAACCCGATCCTGTTGCGTTTGCCTTCGGCCCGCTGGTCATGCGCTGGTATGGATTGATGTATCTGGCGGCGTTTTTTTCCGCCTGGTGGCTGGCGCATGTGCATTTGCGGCGACAACCGGTATGTACGCCGAAGCAAATCAACGAAGCGGCGTTTTATGTGTTTCTCGGCGTGGGTCTGGGCGGAAGACTGGGTTATGTGCTGCTCTACAATCCGGCGTATTACCTGATGCGCCCCTGGGCGATTTTTGCCTTCTGGGAAGGTGGCATGAGCTTCCACGGCGGATTTTTTGGCGTCATTTTCGCACTGTTGTATGTTGTCTGGAAGTTGCGGCGCGAATGGTGGGTGGCGACGGATTTCATCGCGCCGTTGATTCCTCTGTCCCTGATGTTCGGACGCATCGGCAATTTCATCAATGGCGAACTGTGGGGGCGTGTCGCCAATCCCGCCTTGCCCTGGGCAATGGTGTTTCCCAAAGCCGATGCGCTGGCGCGTCATCCGGTGCAGCTTTATCATGCCGCGCTGGAAGGTCTGGCGCTGTTCGGCATTCTCTGGATTTTCGCGGGCAAGACGCGACCCAAGGGCGCGGTCTCCGGCGTTTTTTTGTTGGGCTATGGCGCGTTCCGTTTTGTGGTCGAATTTTTCCGCGAACCGGACAAGGGCGTTTTTGCCGCCTCGTATGCCATCGAATGGGGACAATGGCTTTCCTGGTCGCTGATTGCCGCCAGTCTTGCGCTCCTCTGGTGCGCCGACAAAACCCGACGCTGGTTCCTCGCCGTGCCGGGCGCGTTCTTTCTTGGTTATGGCGTATTGCGCGCCCTGATTGAGCTGGTGCGCGCTTTCAGCGGCGGCGGTGCGGTGCTGGAAGAAAACAGCATTCTGAGCATGGGGCAATGCCTTTCCCTCTTGATGATGGCGCTGAGTGGTCTGCTGTTGTGGACCGCCTACACCCCGAACCGCGCGGCGGCGGCGCGGGTATATGCGCTGTTGAATCCGGATTTCGGCGCGCAAGCGCAAAAAACAGCGCCGCGCGATGCGGCATGAACCACGCCGTCGCGTGAAAAACCCCCTACAATCCACCGTCCATAATCCCGTTCAGGCGTAGCCCGCCCCTTTTTTTGAAATGCTGATTTATCCCGACATCGATCCCGTTGCTTTTTCCCTTGGCAAATTTTCCGTGCGCTGGTATGGCGTCATGTATCTGGCGTCCTACTGCCTTGCCTGGCAGTTGGCGCGTCTGCGCGGACGGCAAAGCTGGGGCGAGGAAGCGCTGGAAAGCCTGCTGTTTTCCCTGTTCATCGGTCTGGTTGTCGGCGGTCGTCTGGGGCAGGCGTTGTTTTACGCGCCGGAATACTATCTTGCCAATCCGCTGGAAATCCTGGAGGTCTGGAAAGGCGGCATGAGTTTTCACGGCGGACTTGTCGGCGCGCTGCTCGCCGCCCTGCTCTGGGCAAAGCGACACGGCAAGGGTTGGCTGGAAGTCAGCGATTTTGTCGCGCCGCTGGTTCCGGTAGGCTTGTTGCTCGGACGCATCGGCAACTTCATCAACGGCGAAATCTGGGGACGCGTTGCCGACCCGTCGCTGCCCTGGGCGATGATTTTCCCGCATGTCGACCGCCTGCCCCGCCATCCCGTCCAGCTTTACCATGCCGCGCTGGAAGGTCTGGCGCTGTTTGTCCTTCTCTGGATTTACTCGAGAAAACCGCGCCCCGCTGGCGCGGTCTCCGGCGCGTTCCTGCTGGGTTATGGCGTTTTCCGTTGCGGGGTTGAATTCTTCCGCGAGCCGGACATGGGCATTTTTGGCTTTTCCTACACCATCAGCATGGGACAATGGCTCTCCCTGCCGATGATTGCCGCTGGTCTCTGGCTCCTCTGGCGCGCCAGACGACCCGAACATGGCAAGCCTGCCTGAACAACCATTGCGCCCCGCCCCGCCAGACTCTATAATCCGCGCTCCCTGCCGGTGTAGCTCAGTTGGTAGAGCAGCGCATTCGTAATGCGAAGGTCACCAGTTCGACTCCGGTCACCGGCACCAGAACTACCCAAAGCCCACTCATGTTGTTCGAGTGGGCTTTTTCATGTCCGCACCAAAAAGGCGATTTCAATGTTCCCGGATGGTGCGTGGCAGCGTCCCCTATTTTGTTTTGTATACATTTCCCACCGCCGCATTCTATAGAACCTTGTAGAATTAATTTTTCGACCAATTTCAGACCCCGTAGCGGTCAAAAAACGGTTCCGGCCCTTTCGCAAAAAAGGCTGGTTCGCGTTTGTCATTGGTTAATAATGTTGAAAAACTACACATTCAGCATCAGACTCTACACCAATAGCATTACCATCCATTACATTAGCATCTGGTTGTAACATACCTATATTCCGAAAAAACATATAAAAAACTTTTTTAAGACTGTTTTGGTCTATAGAGAAACTTGCTCTTGCTTACTCGTAGTTCCTCGACTACAGGCGAGTTACGCGGTGGATTACGCCTCTTCCGCCACCATCGACGCCTTCGCCTTGGCAAATTTCGTAATGCTGCCGACATTGGTTTTCGAGGCGTCCCGCGTCAATTCCGCCTGTGCAAGGCGCGCTTTCCACATGATGTTCTGCGCGTTGGCGTCGGCGCGATATCAGTCCGTGACGGCGGGCATGGGGCAAAGCATGGGAATGGGCGCGCGACGCCGGGTTTTTACGCAGAATTTTTACGCAAAATCTGCCAATAGATTGACAGTACGCCCAACCCGCCCAGCACTGCCATGCCGAGAGACAGGTTCAGGCGGCTGCCCCAGAGCAGCGGCGCGGCGAAGGCGGCGATGGCGGAGTTGATGATGGTTTGCACAAACGCCTGACAGGATGCGGCGGTTCCCCGGTTCTGCGGGAACATGTCAAGGCCGCGCAGGGTAATGGTGGGAACCGCCATGGCGATTCCCAGGTTGTAGCCAATGAGGGGCAGGACGGCGGGGATGCGCCAAGGCGGCAAAAAACCGGAAACCAGCAGATTGAGGCAGGCCGCCGCGCCCATGATGGCAAAGGCGGCGCACAGGGTGCGGCGATCACTCCAGCGCCCCGATACGCGTCCGGCAATCCAGGAACCGCTCATCATGCCGATCATGGCGGGGACAAACAGCCAGTGAAAATCGGTCGCGCCCAGTCCCAGAAGTTCGCGGATGAAGGCAGGCGCGGACATCACATACACAAAACCACCGCCGAAAAACAGCCCCAGACCAATGGAAAGCGCCAGAAAGGCCGGGTTGCTCATAATGCTTTTGTAATTCTCAAGTAATGGCAAGATGGCGAAAGTCTGGCGTTTTTCCAGCGGCAGAGATTCAGGCAGTTGTCGCCAGCAGACAAACAGCAACAGCAGGGAAGCCAGGACGAGAAAGAAAAATATGGCGCGCCAACCCGCCAGATGCAGTATCCAGCCGCCGATCACGGGCGCGACGGCGGGCGCGATGGCGAACATGATGGCGATCTGGGCGATCAGCCGTTGGGCGTCCGCGCCTTCGTAGAGGTCGCGCACGATGGCGCGGCTGACCACCATGCCCGCGCCTGCGGCAAGCCCTTGCAGGGCGCGCATCGCCCAGAGCATTTCGATGCTGGTCGAAAAAGCGCAGCCCAGCGCGGACAGGGCATAGACGGCAATGCTGACCAGAATCACCCGACGACGCCCGAAACTGTCGGAAAGCGCGCCGTGCCAAAGCGTCATCAGGCCGAAGGTGACGAGATAAATGGAAAGCGTCTGCTGGATTTGCAGGGGATTGGCGGCAAGCGCCGCGCCGATTTCAGGAAAAGCGGGCAGATAGGCGTCAATGGAAAACGGGCCAATGGCCGCCAGCGCCGCCAGCACAATGGCGAGATTCAAACGACGATGCGGTATGGCGCTCATGTCGACTCAATAAAGGGGCGGCGGTATTGCAGGGCTTCCGCCAGATGATTTTTTTCAATGCCGACGCTCATCGCCAGATCGGCAATGGTGCGCGCGACTTTGATCACCCGATGCCAGGAGCGGGCGGTCAGATCGAGGCGGGCGGCGGCGTGGGTCAGCAGGTTCGCGGCCTCCGCGCTCATGGCGGCGTGTCGTTCGATGTTTTCCGGCCCCAGACGGGCGTTGGCGACGCCTTGTCTTGCCCTCTGCCTTGCTGTCGCCGCCGTCACCCGCGTCCGGATCTGCGTCGAGCTTTCGCCGCCGCCTGTCTGCGCCAGGGTTTCGGCAGGCAAGGCCGGAACTTCGATGAGCAGATCCATGCGGTCAAGGATGGGGCCGGAGATGCGCCCGCGGTAACGCTGGATTTTGTCCGGCGAACAATGACAGCGCCCGTTGGGATGCCCCTGCCAGCCGCAGGGACAGGGATTCATCGCCGCCACCAGTTGAAAACGCGCCGGAAAGGTGGCGTGACGGGCGGCGCGGGCGATATGAATCTGACCGCGCTCCAGCGGTTCGCGCAGGCTTTCCAGCACCTTCCTGTCGAATTCCGGAAATTCGTCGAGAAAGAGCACACCCTCGGTGGCGAGGCTGATTTCCCCCGGACGCGGCGGGCTGCCGCCGCCCACCAGCGCGACGGCGGAAGCGGTGGCGTGCGGCGCGCGATAGGGACGCACGCGAAACTGCGCAGGATCAAAGCGTCCGACCAGCGACAGTACGGCGGCGGATTCGCGCGCCGCCGCGTCGTCAAGCGGCGGCATGAGGCCGGGAAGCCGCGCCGCCAGCATGGATTTGCCGCTGCCCGGCGGGCCGAACATCAACAGCGAATGCCCGCCCGCCGCCGCGATTT
Source organism: Zoogloeaceae bacterium (assembly GCA_031267345.1). Classification (GTDB taxonomy): domain Bacteria; phylum Pseudomonadota; class Gammaproteobacteria; order Burkholderiales; family Rhodocyclaceae; genus Azovibrio. Next base: position 1,713 of record JAIRZG010000071.1, on the reverse strand, counting down.
CCAGTACCCGCCGCGCCTGCGACTGTCCCTTGATGTCCGCCATGTCCGGAAAACCCGGGGGCGCGCTGACGCTTTTCGCCTGCGCGGGATGAAGCTCGCCCTGTCCGGCGAGCCAGGCGCAGATTTCCAGCAGGGATTGCGCGCCCAGCGCCTCGCCCGCTTCCGCCAGAGCGGCTTCGTCGGCGCTTTCTTTGGGCAGGACAAAACGCGCGGACTTTCCTGCCGTGTCCGCTTCCTGTTGCGAGAACAAGGCCATGGCGAACGCGCCGCGTATGGGCTGCAAATCGCCGGAAAGCGAGAGTTCGCCCGCGAATTCGTATGCCGCGAACGCGCCATCCAATACCTGTGCGGGAAGCTGCCCGGAAGCGGCGAGAATGCCCAACGCAATGGGCAGGTCGTAACGCCCGGATTCCTTGGGCAGATCGGCGGGCGCCAGATTGACGGTGATGCGTCCCAGTGGAAATTCAAAGCCGGAATTGCGTATCGCGGCGCGCACCCGGTCGCGCGCTTCCTTGACCTCGGTATCGGGCAGTCCGACCAGCGTAAACAGGGGAATACCCGGTTCCAGATGCGCCTCGACCCGCACCCGTGGGGCGCGTAGCCCATCGACGCCCCGACACCAGAGCCTGGCGAGCGGCATGATGGCGGGCGATTATGCCCTGTCCTTGTCCTGTAACGCCTGTTCCAGCGTCGCCAGACGCGCTTCCAGCGTGTGCAGCTTTTCGCGGGTGCGGTTGAGGATTTCCGTCTGAATGTCGAATTCCTCGCGCGTGACCAGATCCATGCGCGAGAAGAACCCGGACATCATGGCGCGCATGTTTTTTTCCATGTCCGCAATCGGGCTGGAAGCCATTATCGCATTGATTTTATTGGAAAAATCTTCAAAATTTCTGGGGGTGAACATTGCTTTTCTCCGTTAGTAGACAACAGAAGGTGCAAGTCTATCACACTGTGCTGCACTGCACCATATATGTATTGTTCATGGGTGGTGCGCGGATTGGATTGTACTGGAGAGTTTCTGGCCTTCGTCGGATTGCTTCGGAGGATGAAAATCTGGTGATGGGCAGGATCGAACTGCCGACCTGTGGGTTATGAATCCACCGCTCTAACCATCTGAGCTACATCACCAACGGTTTTGCGCCTTCGCGCAAGAGGCGGCGGATTATAGGGGGGTGCAAAAAGGCGGTCAAGTTTGTGTAGCGGGCCAGTACCTGTTGCACACCTGTTTGTTGAACCGGAAGATGAACTGTAGCGGAGCCAGCAGCCCGGGCAGGGTGCGGGCGTTCGTTGTTGCGCCCGTCGATCCTTCATGAAGCGGGTGCGCCATGTTTATGGCCTTACGCATACTTTATCCCATACGCAAACATTTGCAACATACGCAATTCGTTTGCAACCCGTGAAACCCAATTCCCCGATTTATCGTCAATTTCCCCTCAAATATCTCGCGCCGCTTCAGCAGCGGTTTTGCCATCATCGTATGTGATTTTCAATGACAAACATATTCATGCTCCTGCCCTGCGATCTGATCCCTGATGGACTATAATCCGCCCTTTTCTTCTTTTCTTTCGGGTTGGTTGCGATGCGCGCGTTTCGTTTTCTGTTTTCCCTGCTGTGCCTGTTTTTCATCTTCTGCGCCGGGGCGGGCGCGACGCAAAAGCCGGAGGTAGCGGCGAAATCCTGGGCGCTGGTGGAGTTTGCTTCCGGGCAATTTCT
>JAIRZG010000038.1 GCA_031267345.1 Zoogloeaceae bacterium | reverse complement strand
ATTACGTCATTACTCAGCCTGGGTTCGCGGTGCATGATGCTGCCTTTGCAAAATAAGAAAATACGAGAAGCGGTGATTATACGTCCGAAATACGGGAAAATATCAAACCCTTCCGCCGTACTCTCCCTCCCCTTCAAGGGGAGGCCGGGGTGGGGATGGGGTTCAGAGGACAGACGCCTGCAATCATCCAAGAGAGGGGACGCGATGGTTCCGCCACGATTAACGCCCGGTAAACGGAACGGCTGCCCCCTCTCTCCAACTCTCCCCCACAAGGGGGGAGAGGGTTGATCAGCGGCGCTTCGCGCCGCAGGGTTGAAACGACTTCTCCTCACGCCTCCGTCCACGCTGAAGGCACAGTGGAGGCGCTTTGCGAAGCGCCTCTACCCTGAAAACCGGATTGCCGCGCGGTTACTTGCCGCCGGATAGCGCCAACATCAGGCCATTCACCCGTTTGACAAAGCCTGCCGGGTCTTCGAGTTGGCCACCTTCAGCGAGTTCGGCCTGTTCAAAGAGTAGCGCCGCCCAGTCGTCGAAACGGGTTTCTTCGGTTTTCAAGTGCTGCACGGCGGGATGGGTGGGGTTGATTTCCAGAATGGGCTTCGTTTCCGGCGCTTTTTGTCCGGCGGCTTTCAGAATGCGCGCGAGGTTGCCGGAAACGTCGAAATCATCCGTCACCAGACAGGAAGGCGAATCGGTCAGGCGATGAGTGACGCGCACTTCCTTGACTCGTTCGCCCAGGGATTTTTTCACTTTTTCCAGCAATTCCCGGTATTCATCGGCGGCTTTTTCGGCCTCTTTTTTCTCGGTTTCGTCCTCCAGACTGCCCAGATCCAGACCGCCCTTGGCGACGGATTGCAGGGATTTGCCGTCGAATTCGACCAGATGCCCGACCACCCATTCATCCACGCGATCCGACAACAGCAGCACTTCGATGCCCTTTTTGCGGAAAATTTCCAGATGCGGGCTGTTCTGCGCCGCCTTGAAGGATTCGGCGGTGACGTAGTAAATCTTTTCCTGCCCTTCCTTCATGCGTCCGATGTAATCCTTGAGCGATACCGTTTCTTCCGCCGTATCCGCACAGGTGGAAGCAAAACGCAGCAGGGCGGCGATTTTTTCCTTGTTGGCGAAATCCTCGCCCATACCTTCTTTCAGCACCTTGCCGAACTCGCCCCAGAATCTGGCGTATTTTTCCCGCTCGGCGGCGTCTTCGCTTTCCGCCAGCGTCTCCAGCAACGCCAACACCTTGCGGGCGCAACCGTTGCGGATGGCTTCAATATCCTTGCTCTCCTGCAAAATCTCGCGCGAGACATTCAGCGGCAAATCCGCCGAATCAACCACGCCGCGTACAAAGCGCAGGTAGAGCGGCATCAGCTTTTCAGCGTCATCCATGATGAAGACGCGCTTTACATAGAGCTTGACGCCGTGACGGGCGTTGCGATCCCACAGGTCGAAGGGCGCGCGCGCGGGAATGTAGAGGAGTTGCGTGTATTCCTGCTTGCCTTCGACTTTGGTGTGTGTCCAGGCGAGCGGATCTTCAAAATCGTGCGCGACATGTTTGTAAAATTCCTGATACTCGGCCTCGCTCACTTCGTTCCTGCCGCGCGCCCACAAGGCGCTGGCCTGATTGATGGTTTCCTCTTCGCCGCTGGGCGCCTGTTCTTTTTTCTCCTCATCCCACTTTTCGCCCGCCATGCGAATCGGCAGGGTGATGTGATCGGAATACTTGCGGATGATGGATTTGAGACGCCAGCCATCCAGAAACCCGTCTTCGCCCTCCCGCAAATGCAGGGTGACTTCCGTGCCGCGCTCCGCCTTTTCCACCATGCTGACGGAAAAATCGCCTTCGCCCGCAGACTCCCAGCACATCGCCTGATCCGCCGCCAGACCGGCGCGGCGGGAGACAACCGTCACCTTGTCCGCGACGATGAAAGAAGAATAAAAGCCGACGCCGAACTGACCAATCAGATGCGCGTCCTTCGCCTGGTCGCCGGTCAGCGCCTTGAAAAATTCTTTGGTTCCGGATTTGGCGATAGTCCCCAGGTGGGCAATGGCTTCCTCGCGGGAGAGACCAATGCCGTTGTCACGAACGGTCAACGTGCGCGCCGCCTTGTCGAAGGCGACATGAATGTTCAGGTCGCTATCCTCGCCATACAGGGCGGCATTGTTCAAGGCTTCAAAACGCAGGCGGTCACAGGCATCCGAAGCATTGGAAATCAGCTCGCGCAAAAAGATTTCCTTGTTGCTGTAGAGTGAGTGAATCATCAGATTCAAAAGCTGCTTCACCTCGGTCTGGAATCCGAGCGTTTCTTTGGCAGAGGTCATGCGGGTTCTCCTTGAAAAAAGATGGAAAAGGAAATGGGGGCGCGCGCGAAAATTTCAACCTTTGCGTCCTTGCGGACGGCGGCGCGGGGAGAGTTCAGACGGGGCGGACTTTCGCCGCGTCGTTGCGCGGGAGGGGTGCGGATTTTAACGGCTCATGCCGCAGCGGAACCACGTTCTGCCCTGAAACGCTTTCGCGCCGCTGGCGCGTATCGCCGTCCGCGAGCGCCCAGGCGTGGGCGTGGAGGATTTCGAGGTGGGCGGGGAATTTGCCATCCTGTCGTTCGGCGCGGCAGTGTTCGTAGCGCGTCAGCAGTTTTTGCCAGCGGGAACGCTGCGCGTTTTCGCAGCGGGCGGGAAAAAACAAATCGGGCGCGACGGCGCGCAGGTCGGCGAACAAGGTTCCGAGTCGGGCGTAGGCGAGCGTAAGGCTTTCCGTATGCGTCACCGGATCGGCAAAACCGACACGCAGGAGCAAATCGCCCAACGCGCGCAGATCAATCGTCGGCAAAGCGGGAACCTCCAGTCCGGCGCGCAGTTCTTTCAGGGTATCGGGGCCGAAGGTGGACAGCATCAACAGCCCGCCAGGGCGCAAAACGCGCAACGCCTCTTGCAGCGTTCGCGCCAGATCATGCCGCCAGAATTCAAAATGATTGGCCCAGATCAGATCGACGCTGGCGGCGGGCAGGGGCAGGTTTTCGACAGCGGCGACAAGCGGCGCGTCCTGGCGCCTTATTTCCAGACAAGCAGCGGCGGGATAGCGAGCGCCCAAGTCGGCGGCGCATTCCAGCGCGAGAATGCGCTGCGGCGCAAGGCGGATGTAATCCAGACTTTCCTGCATCCGTCCTTCCATTTCCCGCGCGAGAAAATCTCCCTCGCTTTTTTGACGCGCCTGCCGCAAATGGCGTTTCAGCAACGCGCGGTCAACGGGAACGACGGAATCAACGGGGACGTTCATCCGCTAACATGCGTTCAGCCCCAACCGCGCCAACAGGGCGTCATCGCGTTCGGCGTCGGCGTTGTCGGTGGTCAACAACCGCTCGCCATAGAACATGGAATTCGCGCCCGCCAGAAAACAGAGCGCCTGCAATTCGTCGCTCATGTCCTCGCGTCCGGCGGAAAGGCGCACATACGATGTTGGCATGGTGACGCGCGCGGCGGCGATGGTGCGCACGAATTCAAAGGGGTCGAGCGGCGGCAACCCGCCGAAGGGCGTACCCGGAACCGGCACCAGATTGTTGATGGGCACGGATTCGGGCGGTTCTTCCAGATTGGCGAGCTGCGCCAGCATGGCGGCGCGGTTTTTGCGCGATTCGCCCATGCCGATGATGCCGCCGGAGCAAACGCTGATACCGGCGTCGCGCACCCGGGCGATGGTGTCCAGACGGTCGTCATGCGAATGGCTTTTGATGACCTGTCCGTAAAATTCCTTGTCGGTATCCAGATTGTGATTGTAGTAATCCAGCCCCGCCGCCTTGAGTTTTTCCGCCTGACCTGCTTTCAGCATCCCCAGCGTAACGCAGGTTTGCAGCCCCAGCGCCTTGACTTCGCGCACCATTTCCAGCACTTTTTCCAGATCGTCCTCTTTCGGGCTGCGCCAAGCCGCGCCCATGCAAAAACGCGACGCGCCCTTGTCTTTCGCGGCTTCCGCCGCCGCCACCACTTCGGCAAGCGGCATCAGGCGTTCGCGCTCCAGATCGGTAGCGTGGCGCGCGGATTGGGAGCAATAACTGCAATCTTCCGAACAGCCGCCGGTCTTGACGGAAAGCAGCGTCGAACGCTGGATGGCATTGGCGTCGAAATGCTGGCGGTGTATGCTTTGCGCCTGCCAGAGCAAATCCATGAACGGCAGTTCGTAGAGCGCCAGCACTTCCGCCACCGACCATTGATGACGGATGGCGGTCTGTTCCGGATGGAGATGCGCGGCGTGATGGCGGATCACGGCGCCGGTTTCGGCAAATTCGGCAACTTGCATAATGGAGAATCCTGCAAACAATGTTTCAATTCATGCCCTTGCGGCAAGGAAGCCGTGCATCATCGTTCTGGCGCGCGGCCTTGTCAACCACACTGGACGCCCTGCTGCCGCCGCTTTGTCTCCTGTGCGGCGCGCCTTGCGCGGCGGACGGCGCGACGCTATGCGCGGCGTGTCAGCATGATTTGCCGCACCTGCCCGCCGCGCATTGCCCGAATTGCCTGCTGGAAACGCCCCAAGGCGAGCGTTGCGGCGCGTGTCTGGCGCATCCGCCGCATTTTGACTGCGCCTTCGCCCTGCACCGCTACGATTTTCCGCTCAATCGTCTGGTGCAGAATTTAAAGTATCACGCCCGTTTCGCGCTCGCGCGGCGCTGGGGAGAACAACTGGCGCAAGCGAGCGCGGATTTTGCGGCGGATTGCGTGATTCCCCTGCCACTGCACCCGGAACGCCTCAAGGAACGCGGCTACAATCAGGCGCTGGAAATCGCCCGCCACTGCGCCCGCGCCCGCTGCCTGCCGCTGGACGCGAGCAGCTTAAGCAAATGCCGCGCCACGCCGCCGCAATCCGGTCTGAGCCTGAAAGCGCGGCGCAAAAATCTGAAAGGCGCTTTTTCCTGCGCGCGCGATTTTTCCGGTCAGCGCATCCTGCTCATCGACGACGTGCTCACCACCGGCGCAACCGCCAACGAAGCCGCCCGCATCCTGAAACTGCACGCCGCCGCCCGCGTCGCTATCGCCCTCGTCGCCCGCACCTTGCGGCGCTGATCATCATGAAACAGGAGGCGGGCGCCATGCGCGTCATTTCGGCGCAAGCGGCATCTACCGCAAAACCGCGACTGGCCGCATAATTCCGGGCATGTCGTTTCCGCAAAACATTCCGGCCTCCCGCGCCCGCCTTCCTCCCGATGAATGACGCCCAGTTGCTCCGTTATAGCCGCCATATCCTGCTCGATGAATTGGGCATTGAAGGGCAGACCCGTTTTTTGCAAAGCCATGCGCTCATCATCGGCGCGGGCGGCCTGGGATCGCCTGCCGCGCTGTACCTGGCTGCCGCCGGCGTAGGCATCCTGACCCTGGCCGATGGCGATCGGGTTGACGCCAGCAACCTGCAACGGCAAATCCTGCATACGGAAGCGCGCATCGGACAATGGAAAACCGATTCCGGCCTGGCGGCGCTCACCGCCCGCAACCCCGAAATCCAGGTCATTGCGCTGCATGAGCGTTTGGAAGGCGAAGCACTGGAAAAGCGTGTGAAAGCAGCGGATCTCGTACTCGATTGTTCCGACAATTTCGCTACGCGCTACGCCATCAACCACGCCTGCTTCCGGCAAAAAAAACCGCTCGTCTCCGGCGCCGCAGTGCGTTTTGGCGGACAGGTAAGCGTCTTCGATTTTTCCAATGCCCAGTCCCCCTGTTATCACTGCCTGTTCCCGAACGGGCAGGAAGCGGAAGATTTGCGTTGCGCCGTCACCGGCGTGTTTGCGCCGCTTACCGGCATTGTCGGAAGCCTGCAAGCGGCGGAAGCCCTGAAGCTGCTGGCAGGCATCGGCAGGCCGCTGGTCGGACGGCTGCTGCTGATCGACGCCCTGACCCAGACCTTTCGCACCCTCTCGTTTGGCAAAGACCCGGCCTGTCCGGTTTGCGGGGGTCAGGGGACAGAGGACAGATGACGGAAGACGGAAAACAATCAACAATGCGGCGGTTTTGTCGCCGATAGCTTTTACTGTCCTCAGCCTTCTGTCTTCCGTCCCTTGAACATGACCCCGCAAACCTTCATCGCCCGCTGGCAGGGCAACGAACTGAGCGAACGCGCCGGGGCGCAGGCGCATTTTGATGATTTGTGCGATTTGCTGGGCGTGGAAAAACCGCGCGACGCGGAAAACTATTGTTTCGAGCGCGGCGCGGAAAAGGCGGGCGGCGGCAATGGTTGGGCGGATGTCTGGAAACGCGGGTGTTTTGGCTGGGAGAACAAAAAGCCGGGACGCGACCTGAAAGCGGCGTTAAAACAACTTACCGATTACGCCCTGCATCTGGAAAACCCGCCGCTGCTCATCGTCTGCGATCGCGAGCGCATCGAGATTCACACCGCTTTTACCGGCTATCCGGATGAACCGAAAACCCTTCGCATTGACGAGCTGATAGACGAAGACAAACGGCAACTCTTGAAATGGGTGTTCACCGACCCCGAAAAGCTCAAACCGGAAAAATCCACCGCCGCCATCACGGAAGAAGTCGCGGGGCAATTCGCCGCGCTTGCCGAGGTCATGCGAAAGCGGGCGCTTGACGCAAAACAGGTGGCGCACTTTCTTGTGCAATGCCTGTTTTGCATGTTTGCCGAAGATGAAAACCTGTTGCCGGAAAAACTTTTTTCCGTACTGCTCGAAAAATACGGCAAGGATGTTCGCAAAGCCGCCGACAACATCGCGCGTCTCTTTGCCGCCATGCAGACGGGCGAAACCTTCGGTTTGAATGAAATCCCGTGGTTTAACGGCGGGCTGTTCAGAACCATCAACGTACCCGCGCTGGAAGTCTCTGATCTCGACAAACTCCGCGCCGCCGCTCAAATGGACTGGCGGGCGATTGACCCCACCATTTTCGGCACTTTCTTTGAACGGGGTCTCAATCCGAAATCCCGCGCCAAACTTGGGGCGCACTATACCGACCCCGGCACTATCAACAAACTGATACCCCCTCTGGTTTTTGAACCGCTTGTCCGCGAGTGGAAGGCTGTCCGGGCGAAAATCGAAAAAGCCATGCCCAAGGCGGGGAAGAAAATCCCCAAAAAGGCGCTTGACCATTACCAAGCCTTCCTGCATCGGCTGGAAAACTTCCGTGTGCTCGATCCGGCCTGCGGTTCCGGCAATTTTCTTTATCTGGCGCTGCGCGCCTTGCGCGAAGTCGAAAAACGCGCCCGTATCGAAGCCGCCGAAATGGGACTGCAAGCCGGACTGTCGATGCACACCGGCCCGCATAACATTCTCGGACTGGAAATCAACGAATTCGCCGCCGAACTGGCAAGAGTGACCGTCTGGATAGGCGATATTCAATGGAGCCGCCAGAACAATTACCCGCCCGCCATGAATCCGGTTTTGAAGCCGCTGGAGGGAATCGAACACCGGGACGCGCTGATCTTGACGCGCTATCCTCTATCCTCCGAACCCCATCCCCACCCCGGCCCTCCCCTTGAAGGGGAGGGAGCGATTTCTCCTCCCCTTCAAGGAGCGGGAGCAGCTTACACCCCCCTTCCCCTTCAAGGGGAAGGGCCGGGGATGGGGATGGGGTGCGACCCCCGCACGACCACAGCCGAAGCCGACTGGCCAAAAACGGATGTCATCGTCGGCAATCCGCCATTTACGGGCGGCAGCAAGATGCGCGGTGAATTGGGCGACGCTTACGTGGAAACGCTGCGTAAAGTTTACAAAGGCCGGGTTCCCGGCGGTGCGGATCTGGTCTGTTACTGGTTCTACAAGGCCAATAAACACCGACTTGAAAGCAAGGCGCGGGCGGTGGGTCTGGTCGCCACCAATTCGATTCGCGGCGGCGCGAACCGCAGGGTGCTGGACGCCATCGTCGCCGATACGCGCATTTTTGAGGCGTGGAGCGATGAGCCATGGGTGAACGACGGCGCGGCGGTGCGGGTGTCGTTGATCGCCTTCGGGGATCAGGGGACAGAGGACGGAGGACAGAAGACTGTCAAAATTACCGGCGGCGAAGCCGCCGCAAATCAATCCTCTCTCCCCCGCCCCCTCTCCAGAATCCCACCCCTCTCCCCGGCCCTCTCCCACAAGGGGAGTGGGTGTGAAAAGGGGAGAGGGGAGTTTGGCATGTGCCGACTGGACGGACGCGAAGTAGCGGCGATTCATGCGGATTTGACGGCGGGCGAAGGACTGGATTTAACCAAAGCCCAAACGCTGGCAGAAAACAAATTGTATAGTTTTATGGGAGCGTCAAAAAAAGCAAGTTTTGACATTCCTGGAAGTATTGCGCGTGAATGGCTCAAACTTCCTAATCCCAATGGAAAGTTCAATAACCTCGTGGTTCGTCCTTGGGCAAACGGCATGGATATTACTCGGCGGTCAAGCGACACATGGATTATCGACTTTGGAACATCCATGACAGAAGCCGATGCAAGCATGTTCGAGAAACCGTTTGAATATGTGCTCGAAAATGTCAAACCAGAACGCGAAAAAAATAATCGAGAGTCTTATCGGAAATTTTGGTGGCGTCACGCAGAAGCAAGACCAGCCATGCGCGGGGCGTTGCTTGGCTTGCCTCGATACATTGCTACACCGCATGTTTCCAAGCATCGTCTGTTCGTTTTTCAAGATGTCAGCGTTTTGCCGGATCAAATGCTGATCGTCATCGCCCGTTCCGACGACTGCACCTTTGGCATCCTGCATTCCCGCTTTCATGAGTTATGGTCTTTGCGCCTGGGCACTTCGCTGGAAGACCGCCCCCGCTACACTCCCACCACCTGCCTTGAAACCTTCCCCTTCCCCGAAGGCTGTACGCCGCGCGACACCGCACCCTCTCCCCTTGTCACTCCCTCTCCCCTTGTGGGAGAGGGCCGGGGAGAGGGGTGGGATTCTGGAGAGGGGAAAAATGCTTCCGCCGCGATGAACGCCTTGCAAACGGAATGCCCGCTGCCCGCTCTCCCGCTCTCCCCCGCAAGGGAGGAGAGGGCGGATCAGCGGCGCGTTGCGCCGATAGCCAACGCCATCGCCGCCGCCGCCATCCATCTGAACCAATTGCGCGAAAACTGGCTCAACCCGCCGGAATGGGTGGATTGGGTGATCACGCCGGAAGAGGAAAAAGCCGGTTTCCCCCAACGCCCCGTCGCCAAATCCGGACATGAGGCCGACCTCAAAAAACGCACTTTGACCAACCTCTACAACGCCCATCCCGCTTGGCTCGATACGGCGCACAAAACGCTCGACGAGGCGGTAGCCGCCGCCTACGGCTGGGCCGACTACACGCCGGAAACGCCCGACGAAGAAATCCTGCGGCGCCTGCTGGCGCTGAATCAGGAACGTAGGGACGCGTTTTGACGCGCCCGCGTTTTCGATGCGGCGAAATATTCAGAATTTCCTTAAAAGTACATAGCATTTACGGCATAATGTTGCCCAAATGTGTCAATCAAACCTGCGGCGCCCGCCAGCGGTTGAACCTGACAGGAGGGGCTGTCCGATGCAATTCGATATTGAATCCATCCGTTTTCGTGGCGAATCCGGCTATGCGGGGATATTGCTGAAGATGCCGGGGGTCGAGGCGCTGGCGGCGAAAATTTCCACGGATTCGACACGCATACGCCGGACACTGATGGCCAACCGCCTGTCGCTCACGGAACGCATGACGCCAAATCTTTACCGCGTGGCGCGGTCGCTGGCGCGACGTTTTGGCATAACCGCGCCCGTCGAGCTTTATCAGGCGGACGGCGCGGAAAATGCCCTCATTCACCTTTCCGCCACACCGCTCCTGCTGGAAATACGCAGACACCTGCCCGCCCTGCTGGATGACGACGCGCTGGCGGCGCTGTTGGGACGTGAAATCGGTCATTATCTTGCCCACGGCGCCAATAATCGCTATCGCGTCCCATCGCTGGCGGCCACGCTGATCCTGCAAGGCGATGAAGCTCCGGAAGAGCGCGTCATCGCCGCCCGGCAACTCACCATGGCGCAGGAAATCACCGCCGACCGTCTTGGCCTTATCGCCTGTTCCGGTCTGGACGCTGCCCTGCGTCTGGAACTGGCGACCACGGCCGGACTGGCGACCAATACCCTCACCGACGAGGATACCGCCCTCTGTCTCGCCCAAAACAAGGCGCTGATGGAAACGGCGCTGGCGACAACCCTTCCCGGCAATACGCATCCGGAATTCAGTCTCAGAACCTGGGCCTTGTGGCTGTTTTCGGAAACTGACGCATATCAGCAATTGAGTGGACACGGCCCCGGTTCGCGCAAACTCGCGGAACTGGATGCGCTCCTGATGCGCGTATTGGGCAAATCCGGCGCAAGTCTCGGCGCGCCCATCGCGCTGGAAGACCCGCCCGACATGGCGCAGGCCGCAGCGCTGGCGGCCTGCGTTCTGATCGCCTGCGCCGATGGCGAATTGCAGGATGCGAAAATGCAGGTTATCGAGCGCGTCTTTTCGCCGCTGACGCCCGACTGGCGGCATTACCTTGCGCCGGAGTCGGCGTTGGCCGAATTCCAGCGCCTTGCACCGCTCATCCTCGCAGGCGGCGCGCGACTGCAATGTTCGTTCTTTTCTCTCATCGCGCATGTGCTGGCGCTCAATGGCGGATGCAGCGTCGGCAAGGCCGAAACCCTCATTGCCATTGGTGAGGCGCTGGGTTGTCGCAAACTCCTGCTTGAACTCATGCCGCCGCTCCTTGCCCGCTTCGGCCTCAACCTGAAGGAGATTCTGGCGCGACCGGAACGCAGCATCCCCATGCCGCCGAAGCAGGCGGAAGCAGATGCCGCCCTGAACGTTTATTTGCAGGACATTCTGCGACGCGGCGGCGGCGTGATCAGTCTGCACGGGCTGTTGCGGATGCTGGGCGCGCATCATGCCACGCCCGAACGCATCGAGCGCCTGATCCGGATCGTCAAGGCTAATGACCTTGCCATTGAACCCGCGCCGGATCACCGTCTGGACGTGCTGCATCGGCTCATTCCCTTGTCGGGCAAGATGCTGCCCGCCATCGAACTGCCGGAAGCGCCGCCAGCGGGCAGCGGCCCCAACAGCGAGCGTTTGCGCCAAGCCCTGACGCGCCTGCGCGAGCGACTGATCGCCAGCGACGGGCGCAGTCCCGCCCTTCGTCTACAGGTCTGTCGTCCTGGTCGCGCCATTGATTTGAGCGAACTGGAAAACGTCTCCGTCGGCCTTGCCGAACACACGCTGGCGCTTTTGCGCGGCGGCAAACACGCGCGTCTGTTCGACGCGGTGGAAGCCGAGACGAATGACAACGCGCGCCGACTGGCGAAATCGCTGCTGCAACTGGCGCGCGAACACCTGTCCCGGCGCGAGGAAAGCGGCGTCAGCGACCTGTATCTGGGCTATCCCTTCATTACCGGACTGGCGGGTGGCTATCTGTTGCGTGCGCCGCTGATTTTTTATCCGCTCGACATCGAGCGTAGCGTCAGAAATGGCGTCATCAGTCTGAACATTCCCGCCAACAGTACGCCGATCGCCAATCAATCCCTGCTGCGTCTGATTTTCCAGCGCAAGGGACGCCTTTACCCCGACGAACTGGCGGAAAAAGCCGACGAACTCGCCGCCGTCGGGCCGGAAGCCCTGCTGGGCGAACTCGCCCTGACGGATCTGGATACTTCCGGCGAGCGCGAACGCCTGCTGCCTTTTGCCGATCGGCGCGAAGAACTGTCCGGATGGCATGATGAGCATCTGGAAACCGAAGAATGCGCCGTACTGGGACTGTTCCCGCAATCCTGCTCCCATCTCTTGCAGGATTATGACGAATTGCTGGAGGCGCTGAAGAACGGAATGCCGCCGGAAAACCTGCTGGCGAGCGTCTGGGAGCTTCTGCCGCAAGATTTGCGCGCGGCGCTCTCCTTTACCGACATGCCGTCGGGGCGCGACATGCCGTTGGGAATGCCGGTGCTGCCGATACGTCCTGTCGATCCCGCACAACGCGCCGTGCTGGAGGCGACGCGCGTCGCTCCGGCGCTGGTGGTGGAAGGGCCGCCCGGAACGGGCAAGAGCCAGATTATTGTCAATCTGGTTGCGGACGCGCTGGCGCGCGGGGAAAAGGTGGTGGTGCTCTGCGAAAAACGCGCCGCGCTGGACGTGGTGGCGCAACGCCTCGAAGACGCGGGTCTGCGGCATTTGCTGGCGGTCGCGCATGACGCGCGTGAAGATCGCCACGCGCTGTATCAGCAGCTTGCCGCGCGACTGGAAAACGCCGCGCCCAACGCGATTGTCCTGCCCAGAAATACGGCGACGGATGAAATCAACCGTTTAACGCAACGCCTGAACCAACGCGCCGCCCTGACCCGCATGACCCTGCCGGAACACGGACGGGAAAGCGAAGACGCCCCGACGATAACGCTGGGGCAGTTGCACACCTATGCCGCTGGCTTGAACGTTCCCCTGCCCTGTCAGGACGAACGCCTTTATACCCTGCCCCCGGCGCGTATGAATGCGCTGGCGACGCAGATCGCCAGCATTTTTTCCCAGGCGGATATCTGGCGCGACGGCAGCATCTGGCGCGCGCCCGTCGGCATGTCCAACCTTGCCCGCGTCAGCTTTGCCCATTTCGACAACGACAAGGCCAACGCCTTTTTGAAATATCTGATCCTTGCCCGCAACGAGGCCAAGATACTGGAAGACGCGCTGATCGCCGCCGGACTGTCCGTGGACGGATCGGGACACGCGGCCTTGAGGTCCGCCAAAAACGGATTGCTGGCGGCCTTCCACTTTCGCAAACAGCAAGAAAGCGCGGCGGGACAGGCGGCGCTGACCGCCTTGCTCAATGAAGACGCGCGTCTGGAATTGATCGAGCGCACCCAGCCCGTATGGCGCGCACTGGCGGACACCCGTTCCCGCCGCCAGGAAAACGCGCTCGGCAATCACTGGTTCGCGGAATTGATCGTGACGCTCACCACCCAGCCGGAAGGGGAAGAATCGCTGAAAAAGCTGATTCGCCTGTGGCAAAAGCATGACGCCATTCTGGACGCTTTTCCACAACCCTTTGAATTTCTCCCCGACCAAACAGTGCTACAGGCGTTGAGCCAACTGCGCGCCAACGCGGGCAGCGCCTTGCGCTTTTTGAGTCCGGCCTGCTGGCAGGCGCAAAAAACGGTGCGCGCCTGGCTCGCCCTGCAATGGCCGGAAAAAGCCGACGCAAACATTGACGCCGCCTTCCTGGACCATCTGGACGACAAAGCCGCCGCCGCCCGCTGCTGGCAGGGATTGATCAACATCCTGCACTGGCTGAATCCCCAACGCGCCGACCTGCCCGACACCCTGGGCGAAGCGCGCGCCTGGATCCGGGCGGCGACGACGCTCATCGATCCGGCGCTCACCCTGATCCGCCATCGCGCCGACATGCAGACCATGGGCTTCTGGCGCGGGACGCCCAACGCCGAACTCATTGTCGGCTGGGATGAAAAGGCCAATTACTGGATCGATTGCCAGCACAGCGCCCAGACCTTGCGAACGGTGTTCGACACCCTGAAAAAAGAGGAAAGCGCCTTGCAGACGCTCAACGCCTTCCCGGACGGTTGGGACGGCGACGCCCTTGAAGCCTGGAGCCAGCGCGTGGAGCCGCTGGTCAATGCCGTTGCCTCAATGGCCAAACTGGCGACGGCGGTCAGCCCCGTTCACGCGGCGCTGCCCTGGCTGCCCAAACTACCCACGACGCAATTGCTGGATGGCCTGATCACCGCCTGGCGGCGCGACGCCGTGCACCTGATCGGCACGGATCGCCGTCTGGCGAAGGCGCAGACCATCGCGCCGCAAGCGCAGGTTTTCCTCGCGCCGCTTGCCGATGGCGCGGCATTCGACTCGCCGGAAGCCTGGGCGGATGGCGTTCGCAAGACCTGGGCCAAATCCGCGCTGACGGCGCTGGAAAAATTCGGTGATTTTTCCACGCTGGATCAGGAAAGCAGCGCCGACGAAGCCCGACTGGCCGCCCTGTACGAAGAAGAACGCCGTTTTGCTTTTGAGCGCATCCTCGCGCGTCAGGACCAAGCGCCCCTGTTGCGGACGCCGCCCGCGGAAAAAGGCGTGCGGCGCAGCGCCGAACAGGTTATGCGCGCCACCCTGCTGAAAGAAGCCAAAAAGCAACGTCAGGCGCTGCCGCTACGGGGATTCGCGCGTCGATTCTGGGACAAGGGACTGATGGACGTGTTGCCGATCTGGCTGCTCTCGCCGGATACTGTCCCGCTACTTTTCCCGCGCGCGCCGCTCTTTGACCTCATCATCGTCGATGAAGCCTCGCAATGCGCCGTTGAAAGCAGTCTGCCGGCGCTGATGCGCGCCCGCCGCGTGGTCATCGCCGGGGACGAACGGCAAATGCCGCCGAACAACGCTTTCCGGACAACGGCGGAAAACGGAGACGCCGCCAAAGCCGGGAGCGAAGGCGGCGAGGACGATTTGTCCGCCGCGCGCGAAATTTTCGACGCCGAATCCCTGCTGACGCTGGCGCGCCATCGCGTCCCGCGCATGGCGCTTTCCTGGCACTATCGCTGCCAGCGCGAAGAACTGATCGCCTTTTCCAATCGCGCCATTTATGACGGAAGTCTGAAGACCATTCCCGCTACGACGAGTCGCCAGACGGCGTTGCGCTGGATCAGTGTGCCCAATGGTCGTTCCGAAGCGGGCGCGAACATTCCAGAGGCGTATGTCATCGTTAATTTGTTAACGCAGTTGTTGCAACGCCCCGACAAGCCATCGTTGGGCGTGATCACCTTCAATCCGCTGCAACGACGCGCCATTCTTGATGAAATCGACCGCCGTCTCGAAGCCGATCCGCAATTTGCCGAATGCTGGCAACAGGCCATGAACCTGCCGCGTCTGGATGAACGTCCTTTTGTGAAAAATCTGGAAAACGCGCAGGGCGACGAACGCGATCTCATTGTTTTTTCGAGCGGACACGCGCCGGTGGAACGCGTCCTGCGCAACGGCAAGAAGAAAACCCACATCCCCGCCTACTTCGGCGCGTTGGGACAACAGGGCGGCGAACGGCGGCTGAATGTCGCCATAACGCGCGCCAAAAAGGAAATGTATGTCGTCGCCTCGTTCGATCCCGCCCAGCTTTCGGTGGCGCGCAGCAAATATGATGGCCCCCGGCTGTTCAAGGAATTCCTCCTGTACGCGCAACAGATTTCCGCAGGTCGATACGATCAGGCGGCGCGAACCCTGAACGTCGCGGGCAACACCGCCGCTCCCGATTTCCCGCACCTGGAAACAGGCGCGCGTCCTGCCGCCTGGCTGCCGCTCAATGTCCAGGTTGCACTGGCGCTGGAAGATCTGGGCATTCAGTGCGAACTGGATGTCGGCGTTTCCGGCTTTCGCGTTCCGCTGGCCATTCTGGACGCCGAACAGCCGGATCGTTATCTGCTGGGACTGCTGTTCGACGAGACGCTGGCTGCGGACGATGGATTCGAGCGACATGCGCACATTCCTGCCGCGCTTGCCATTCGCGGCTGGAAACTCAAGCGCGTTTCCAGCCGCGAATGGGACAAACAACGCCCGCAAACGCTGATGGAGATTCGCGCGGCGCTGGAAGCGGCGCGGCAGGCCTCCGACAGCGCAATGCCCCTTGCGGAACTGGACATGCAGGCGCTGTTCGTAGAACCTGTCATCGTGGAAAAACCCAGGGCCGTAAAAACGCCGGAGGTCGATGGCGCAGAAACGCCAGAGGAAAAAGCGCTGGAACGGGAAGCGCCCGCGTCGGCAACGCCAGTCGCAGAGGCTGTGACAGCGGAAACGCCGCAAGCGGAAGCGTCAGAGGTGGAAACCCCGCTGGCGGAAGCGTCGGAGACAGAACCCCCGGACGAAGAAACCCCGGCAACAGTGACGCCGGCAGCGGAAACAACAGACGAAATAACCCGACTGAAAACCGCATTGCGTCTGTTTGACACGAAAACGCCAAACATAAAAACACCCGCGCCGAAAGCGCCAACAACAGAAAGCCGCGCACTGGAAACGCCAGACGTGGAGGTTCCGCCCGCTTTGACAGCGGAAGCGCCAGAGACGGAAACGCCGCAAGCGGAAGAAGCGTCAACTGCGTCAACACAGGAAACACCGGAGGCGGAAGCGCCAACAGTGGAGACGCCGGAAGCAGAAACTCCCGCATTGGCAACACCAGACGTAGAGGCTCCGGCAGCTTTGACAGCGGAAGCGCCAGAGACGGAAACGCCACAAGCGGAAGAAGCATCGACCGCGTCAACACAGGAAACACCGGAGGCGGGAACACCAACAGTGGAGACGCCGCAAGCAGAAACTCCCGCATTGGCAACACCAGACGTAGAGGCTCCGCC
>JAIRZG010000221.1 GCA_031267345.1 Zoogloeaceae bacterium | reverse complement strand
AATGAGACGCCGCCGGATTCCGGACAGACATCCATCACGGATTACCCGGAAGACCTGCTGCAACTCATCGGCGCGCAGTGGGAAACGCCGGAAGGGGAAGTCTTGCTGTAGCGGTAACGTAGAAAGGGCAATGCCAAATCTTGATAAGCGGAAAGTTGAGGCATGGGGCGAGAGTTAAAACCTCGCCCCATGCTCATTCCAGCCGCGCCGACACGATGTTTTTTTCGTCCTTGCTCAATTCCATTACCCTGACGCTGCTGCGGCCTTGCAGGTCGAGCGCGAACAGCGCCCGCGCCAGCGGGTTGATCAGGCAGGCTTCCAGTTGGTTGCCGATGCCGCGTCCGCCGTTGGAGAGGTCACTGACGCACCAGGCTTTCAATTGTTCGCGGGCGGCGGCGGCGAATTCGAGGCGCAGTTTGTGTTCTTCCTGCACCCGCGCCGCCACGTTTTCCAGCATTCCGGCAAAAATGCGTTCGGCGACGGGCGCGGTGATGAAATTGAAAACGACGATATTGTCGCCAATGCGGTTCAATATTTCCGGGCGTGACAGGCGGTATTTGAAGTAATCGACAATCGCGCCTTTTATCCGCGCTTCCACGCGCTCGTAAGGATCATCGGGCGCGACATTCTGCACCCGTTGTCCGCTCGCGTCTTCGCTATAAATACCGAGATTGGACGTGAATACCAGAATGGTTTCGGAAAAATAGGCGACATCGCCGCGTCCGTCCGTAAGCCTGCCGTCCTCCAGAATTTGCAGGAATTTATC
This sequence comes from Zoogloeaceae bacterium, assembly GCA_031267345.1. Classification (GTDB taxonomy): domain Bacteria; phylum Pseudomonadota; class Gammaproteobacteria; order Burkholderiales; family Rhodocyclaceae; genus Azovibrio. The sequence goes on along the minus strand of JAIRZG010000221.1, from coordinate 3,930 downwards.
CAGAATGCGCGGATGCGCCTTTTCCACTTCGTCAAACAGCACCAGGGAAAAGGGTTTTTCACGCACGGCGTTGGTCAGTTCGCCGCCCGCCTCAAAGCCGACATAACCCGGCGGCGCGCCCAGAAGCCGCGCGCCCGCGTGTTCTTCGGCAAATTCGCTCATGTCGAAACGAATATAGGCGCGCTCATCGCCGAATACCAGTTGCGTCAGGGTTTTCGCCAGTTCGGTCTTGCCGACGCCGGTCGGCCCCGCGAGGAACAACACGCCGCGCGGACGGTTGCCGCCGCTCCTGGCCTGCGCGCCGGTCAGCCCCATGACGGAGCGCATGAGGATATCCACGCTCTTGGTCACGGCCTGTTCCTGCCCCTTGACCCGCCTGTCGATAAATTCCGCCGCGCCGTATATGCGTTCGCGCATATAGGGTTTTTTCCAGGGGTTTTCCAGCGCTCCCACCTTGTAGCACTGCACGGCGTCCTCAACGTCGCAATGGGCGATGTTCTGCCGATCGGCAAGCTGGGCGGTGTCGGAAAGCGCGGTGAGCGGCAGGCCTTCGGTAGCGAGCGCGAAGACGCGGGCGAAGGCTTGCCGTTCTTCGGCGCTGGCGGTCTCCGTTGCTTTAAAAAGCGTGAAATAACTGCTCGCCGCCACAACGCGGCTTTCAAAATCCGGCAGCGCCACATTGAGGCTTTCCACCCGCGCGTTATCCAGCGCGAACCAGGAAGGCAAATCCTGCGGACGATTGAGGAGCCAGAGCACGGGATTGAAACGCGGTTTGTTCTGCCCGGCGTTCGCGCCGCCCGCCGCCTTGCCCGCATCGGCAATTGGCGTGACCACGGCAGGATGGCTGACAATCGGCACGGCATGGACGGCCAGCCGTTCGGCGGCGAGAAAAAAGGCGTGTTCTTCCACGCTTAACTGGTCGGGATGGCGGGTCAGGCGGGAAGCGAAATCGATCAGCAAGGCGCAACGCGCCTCACGCATCCGCGTCAGGCGCTTCATGACGCCGGTCAATCGATCCAGGCTCATGGGCATGAAGCCGTCTTGCAGTTTCAGGTCAAAAAGCCGGGTCGCCAACGCCACTGTTTCCGGCTCATTGGGATAGGGACGCAAGCCTTCCACCGGATCGAAAATCAGCAGAAAACGGTAATCCTGCCGTTGCAGGGTCGTCCACAGCGCGCGCACCAGTGGCGCGGGCGTCAAGGCGCTATCCGGCTGCGCGCTGTTGAGCGGCGTTAAAAAATGGTCGCGGATATTGCCGGACACCACAAACTGCGGACGAATCGGCAACAGCCGCTCCAGATCGCGCAACCAGCGCGGGATGAATTCAGTATGGGCGGGAGAGGTCATGATGCGCGCAAGCAAAAAACAAGGGACAGATGATACAGGAGACGCCGCCCGCACAGGACATTACGCAACATCCGTCAGGAGAATGTCGCGGCTATCGCAAAGGCAGGCTGTGCGTTTTTTTGCGGCGCAGGGTTTCACTTTCCCGCGTAAAGTCGGGCAATCGATCCGCAGCGACTTCCTGTATCGGCAATTCGCCCGCCCGCAAATGGCGGGTGATGTTCATTTCCATGCCGCGCGCCGCCAGCGTCGCCTTGAGGCGCGGGAATTCGGCGCACCAGCGTTCTTCCGCCATGAAATCGCGGCGCTTTTGTTCGGCAGACGCATAACTGTCCGCAGCATCCGCCTTGGCGCGCACCACGTTGAAATTCAGGCTCCGGTCTTTTGCGTTGACCCGCAAACGCACATAATGTCCGCCCCAGCCGGGACGCTGAAAATGCACCATCCCGCCTTCGGCGAACAGGGTATCGCGCACGTCTTCGACCTGATAACCCAGATCCCGCAAGGATTGTTCCAGCACCACCGTCGCCGCTTGCGTTTCGCGTTCGCGCGCAACAGCCTCCAGCGCGGCGATACGCGCCCCGGCCTGTCCGCGCAACGCCGCGTCCAGCGGCAACAGACCGGAAATCACCGCTTGCAGGTTGAGGCGCAAATCCTCGTCTTTCGCATCGGCAAAGGCTTCCAGCGCGGTCAAACTTTCCAGCCACTCCGCCGCCTGCGCCGCGTCCGCCGCGGTCTGCGCCTGCGTCTGCCGATAACGCTGAATCTCCCGCCGCAATTCATCCGCCAGCAATTCGGCGCGCGCCGACGTTTCCGCCAGAATCACCGCCCGCGCCAACGCTTCCAGATGCGCGGGCAAGGCTTCACCGGACGGCGCGTCCAGACGCGCCAGCGTCTCCTCGACCCACGCCCGCCAGGCCGCCGCTTCCGCTTCGCCCCGCTCGGCGCGTCGCGCTTCCAGATACAAGGCCAACAGCGTCTGCATGTCCGGCGCGTCGCCCGCCGCGGCAAGCGCCGCCCGCACTCGCTCATCGGCGGCGGAACCCTTGGCGCGCGCCAACAGACGCGCTTCCATTCCGGTTTGCAAGACTTCCAGTTGTCGCACATACGCCGCCCAGGCGGACGGGTCGGCATCCTTTGGTGCGGCGGGCATTTCCACGCTTTCCTGCAATACCCCGCACAGACGCGCGCAGTGAGCGGATAAAGATTCCACCCTCTGCCGCAAATCCGCCATCTGCGCTGCCCGCGCCACGCCCGCCGCCTGTCGCCGCTGCTGCCGTTCCGCTTCCTGCTGGTGAAAATGCGCCAGCCGCTCCTCGTAGGCCGCGCCCATCTCCACAGCCTCGCTGACCGCGCGCGCCGCCAGCAGGAGCGCGCTCCGCGCCAGAATAATCTCGCCAGTTTTAGGGCCGCTCATGTTCAGACGCCAGAAGAAGTCGGCAAATACGCCGCTTCGCGGGGAAAGGGCGTGTCCTGCCCAAGAAACCTGTCCATCACAAGACCGTAGTTCTCCTTGAAAAAGGACACATAAGGGCTGTATTCGCCCGTCTCATAGTACCCGACGGTGGCGCGCTGGTATTTGTCGATCAGGGTATCCTGAAAAAAGAGCGGCAACACACCACCACGCACCAACGCCGCTGTTTGCATCAAACGCGCTGTACGCTTGTTCCCATCCCTGAAATACTGCAAATAAGCCAGGTTGCAGTGCAGATAAATCGCCTGCTCGAAAGGGTCGAAATAATGATTCGCCTTTTGCAGCGCAAACTTCATTTCGGTGTGCAGCCGCGCCGGATCAGCAATCGGCGTATAGCTTGAAGCGCCGATCCGCACCGCCGAAGAACGGACGATTCCCTGCTCATGCGCGGGCAACAGATCTTTCGTGACGATCTTGTGCAACCCCCCCAGATAATCGGGATCAAGGGGCATTCCGGGTTCAATCCCCATGACTTTCCTGAACCCTTCACGTAGATTGATCAACATAATGGCGTCAGAATATCGTTTCCCTCCTGCGGTCACGCCCAGACGCAACAGATTGTCCGTATCAATTCTGTCATAGGTGTTGCCTTCGATCTTCGCAGAGGTATACACAAAATCCACCAGCATTTCTTCGTGGTTGCGGGCATCTGTCAGGAACCGCTCAAGCGCGTATCGTCCGGAAAGTCCGTGCAGATACGATTTGTCTGCGTCCGAAAGTATCGGACGCAGCGCGACAAAAGATGGGTTGTATTGCATGGTTCAGTCCCCTTCGCACGGTGGTGAAACCGCCATGTGATTGCCTTCTGATTCCTGAGCGCTGATCAATAGGGTCGGTTGCGGTTGCCGGTGTCGCGTTGACAGCCGGAGATGTCGTTGTCCCAGTTGACGCCATCTGGCGCGCACTGCCAGAAGCGTTGCGGGCCTTCGGTACGGCAGAGCAGGATGGAAAAACCGAAAAGCCCGTCACAGGTTTCAGGTTTGGCGGGCGCGGGCGCGGGCGGCGGCGCTTCCGCTTGCGCCGCAGGCGCGGGACGGGCGGGCGGCGTCTCATTTTTCGGCGGCGGCGCGGCGGCAGACGACGCGGACGATTCCGGCGGCGCAGGCGCGGTT
>JAIRZG010000202.1 GCA_031267345.1 Zoogloeaceae bacterium | reverse complement strand
GTCATGGGACACGTCGATCACGGCAAAACTTCGCTTCTGGATTCCATCCGCCGCGCGAAAGTCGCCTCCGGCGAAGCGGGCGGCATTACCCAGCACATCGGCGCATATCACGTGGAAACCGCGCGCGGCATGATCACCTTTCTCGATACCCCCGGTCACGAAGCCTTTACCGCCATGCGCGCGCGCGGCGCGCAGGCCACCGACATCGTGATTCTGGTGGTCGCCGCTGACGATGGCGTCATGCCGCAGACCAAGGAAGCCATCCACCACGCCAAGGCGGCGCATGTGCCGATTGTGGTGGCGGTCAACAAAATCGACAAACCCGAAGCCAATCCGGAGCGCGTCAAGCAGGAACTGGTGGCGGAAGGCGTGGTGCCGGAAGAATACGGCGGCGATTCGCCCTTCATCCATGTTTCCGCCAAAAAAGGCATCAACATTGACGAACTGCTGGAACACGTGCTGCTGCAAGCCGAAGTGCTGGAACTGAAAGCGCCGCGCGTCACCCCCGCCAAGGGACTAATCATCGAAGCGCGTCTGGACAAGGGGCGCGGTCCGGTCGCTACCATGCTGGTGCAATCCGGAACCTTGAAGCAGGGCGACATGCTGTTGGCCGGACAGGTCTTCGGCAAAATCCGCGCCATGCTCGATGAGAACGGGCGAAGCGTCAAGGCAGCCGGGCCTTCGATTCCCGTGGAAATTCTCGGCCTTTCCGACGTGCCGGCGGCGGGCGAGGAAGCCATTGTGCTGGCGGATGAAAAGAAGGCGCGCGAAATCGCGCTTTTCCGTCAGGGCAAATTCCGCGATGTCAAACTCGCCAAACAACAGGCCGCCAAGCTGGAATCCATGTTCGACCAGATGGGCGAAGGCGAAACCAAGACCCTGCCGCTGATTATCAAGGCCGACGTGCAAGGCTCGCAGGAAGCGCTGGCGCACGCCCTGTCCAAACTTTCCACCAGCGAAGTGCGGGTGAATGTGCTGCATGGCGCGGTGGGCGGCATCAGCGAATCCGACGTGAATCTGGCGCAAGCCTCCGGCGCGGTGATCATCGCCTTCAACATTCGTGCCGACGCCAGCGCCCGCAAACTTGCCGAAAGTTTCGGCGTCGACATCCGTTACTACAACGTTATTTACGAAGCCGTGGATGAAGTCAAGGCGGCGCTTTCCGGCATGTTGTCGCCGGAAAAACGCGAGATCGTCATCGGTCAGGTGGAAATCCGCCAAGTGTTCACCATCGCCAAAGTCGGCGCGATTGCCGGTTGCCAGGTGCAGGATGGCGTCATCCGCCGCAACGCCCGCGCCCGTCTGTTGCGGAGCAATGTGGTGGTCTGGGATGGCGAGCTTGCCTCCCTGAAGCACTACAAGGACGACGCTAGGGAAGTCAAGGCGGGCAGCGACTGCGGCCTGTCGCTAAAAAACTTCAACGACATCGCGGAAGGCGACCTGCTGGAAATCTACGAAGTGCAGGAAGTCGCCCGCTCGCTTTAAAAAACCACGCGCCCGAAACAGGGGAGGGCGGGTCAATAATTCCTCCCCTTGTGGAAAAGGGGAGGGAAGAGGGGGCAAGGGTTTTGGAGGATCAGGGTGGGATGGGGATGGGATTCTTTTCAGCGCGTATCCCTGTTCCACGAAACCCCATCTCCACCCCGGTGTTTAGTCCCATCATTTGATGGCACAGCAGCAAGATTGGCGCCGCTAACCTGAAATCATTGGACGTCAACATTGGGAAACCTTGATAAACCAACTATTCTGCAAAACCACTCACCATGTCTCCATACATCTGTCTACGATGTGCTCAAGTCTGTACAGGGGGGATGCCCGAAGGTCGGGAGGGGGATGGCGGTTCAGTGCGAAACAACGCTGGAACCTGCCGCACCCTCCCGCTTCCGGCGTTACGCCGGGAGATGGAAGAGGAAACCAAAAACGGTTCGACGGGCGCAACAACGAACGCCCACGCCCTGCCCTCGGACTGCTGGCTCCGCTACAGCGCGTAGGGCGGATTAGCGGCCTCGCCGCGTAATCCGCCGATCCAGCTGGCCCGACAGAGGGTTGACATTGGTGTGACAAACCCTATAATCCTGCAAATGTTGCATTGCAGCATTACCGTTTTTTTCCTTTTGCAGCTTTTTGAAACATCTCACAAGGAGTTTTACACCATGACTACCGCATCTCCCGAACAATTCGTCGCCAGCAGCCGCGCCGCCATTGATTCCCTGCTGTCCCTGTCCACCATCGCCCTGGATTCCGCCGAGCGCGTTGCCGCCCTGAACCTCAACGCGGTGCGTTCCGTGCTGGAGGATTCCGTCGCCAACGCCCAAGCCGTCATTGGCGTCAAGGATCCGCAGGAAGCTCTGTCCCTGCAAGCCTCTCTGGCGCAACCCAATGTGGAAAAGGCTGTAGCCTACACCCGCAGCGTCTATGAAATTACCGATCTGACCAAGGACGCGCTGGTCAAGCAACTGACCAGCGCCTTCACCGACTGGCAAAAGCAATCCACCCAACTGGCGGAAAAGCTGAGCAAGTCCGCACCGGTGGGTTCTGATGTCGCCGTGGCTGCCGTGCGTTCCGCCATCGCCGCCACCAATTCCGCCTTTGACAGCCTGAACAAGGCCGCCAAGCAGGTTTCCGAAATTGCGGAAGCCAATGTCGCCGCCGCCACCAACGCTACGGTCAAGGCCGTTGGCGCAACGGTTGCCGCTACGCCAAAGAAAAAATAATTTTCTTTGCGTGATTTTCCCTCCTTATCCTGCGGGCATAGGGAGGGGATTCCTGTTTTGATACATGACCCGCAGGAGACAATCGTATGAGCACTCCCAATTTTGAGCAACTGGGCGCAGTCCAGAAAATCGGCGCGGACGCCCTGTTGACCCTGATTCGTTCCACCTGCAATGGCGTGGAGCGTCTGACCGCCCTCAATGTGGCGGCAACCCGTGACTTTCTGAGTGGCGTCGTGACCAATACCCAGCAGGTTCTGGCAATCAAGGACGCCTCCGAATTTCCCCGCGTCAATGTCAACCTGCTTCAGCCCGTGCTGGAAAAGTACATGAATTATGTTCGCGATGTCTACGAAGTGACCACGGCCATCCAGCAGGATGTCACCGCCATCGCCGAAGGCCAGTATGAGCAGATTTCCAGAAACGCCACCGCCACGCTGGACAAGTCCACGCCCGCGCCCGGCAAGGACGTTGTCGCCGCGACCGTGAAGACCCTGCTGGATACGTCCAGTCGCTTCTTTGACCAGATCAACAGTTTTTCGCAACAGGCCAACGCCATTGCGGAAGCCAACCTCAAGGCGGTTTCCGCCACCACCCAGGCCGCTACGGCGGCAACCCGGAAAAGCGTCAAGAAATAAACCGCGCTTGTCTGAGCCAAAACCTGACGCGCACTGCCGTCAGGTTTTTTTACGCGCTTTTTTACGGTGGCGGCAGGGCGAAGTAGAGCATGGCGCGCAGACCATCGTTGAACATCTGTTCCAGCGGCACGGCAAGGTAATGGCTCATCACGCTGATGCTGATGAAGCCCAGGGCAAGGGTGATGGGGAAGCCGATGGCAAAAAGGTGCAACTGTGGCGCGACGCGGTTCAACACGCCCAGCGCCAAATTGGTCATCATCATGATCACCACTACCGGCAGCGCCAGCAGCAAGCCCACGGAAAAAATCCGTCCGCCCATTTTGACCAGAAATTCCCAACTGGAAGCCGCCAGCGGCGCTTCACTTACCGGAATGGCGGTAAAACTCTGCGCCAGCACGGAAAAATAAATCAGGTGTCCGTTCAGGGCGAAAAACAGCAGGGTGGCGATCAGGGTCATGAAATTGGAGAGCACTGAAGTTTGCGAAGTGTTCTGCGGATCATAGAAATTGGCAAAGCCCAGGCCCATCTGAAAGGCGATGACCGCCGAACCCATGTCGATGGCGGAAAAAATGATCCGCATGGAAAAGCCCATGCCGATGCCGATCAGGAGTTGCTGCGCCATAATCCATAGCCCCACGCCGGAGGCGGGCGTGACGGCGGGCATGGGCGGCAGGATGGGGGCGATGGCGATGGTCAGCGCGATGCCCAGGATCAGGCGCACCCGCCGGGGCATGGCGGCGTTGCTCAAAAAGGGCGCGGTCGCCGCCACGGCGAGAATGCGCGTCAGCGGATACGCCACGCTGAGGATCCACGCTTCCAGTTGCGCCGAAGTCAGGCTGATCACGCTCGTCTATCCAATGAAATTGGGGATGTTCTCCAACATGCGGCGCATGAAGTCGAGTATGGTCCGCAACATCCACGGCCCCGCCAGAATCAACATCACGAACACGGCGACCAGTTTGGGGATGAAGGACAGCGTGGCTTCGTTAATCTGCGTCGCCGCCTGGAAAAAACTCACCAGCAGACCCACCGCCAGCGCGACCAGCAGCAGCGGCCCGGCCAGCATGAGCGCGGCTCCGATGGCCTGACGGCCGATTTCCATGACGACGTCGATATTCATGTGGCAAAACTTTTCACCAGCGAGGCAATCAGCAACTGCCAGCCATCCACCAGCACAAACAGCATGATCTTGAAGGGCAGCGACACCATCACGGGCGACATCATCATCATTCCCATCGACATCAACAGGCTCGCCACCACCATGTCAATCACCAAAAAAGGGATGTACACTACAAAGCCAATCTGGAAAGCGGTCTTCAGTTCGCTACAGACATAGGCCGGAATCAGCACCCGCATCGGCGTATCTTCCGGTTTTTCCAGCTGCTCGATGTTGGCCAGACGCACAAACAACGCCAGATCCGATTCGCGCGTCTGCTTCAGCATGAAGGCCTTGACCGGCGCGCTGGCGCGATCTGCCGCCTCCATTACATTGATTCTGCTTTCTGAAAGCGGCAGGTAGGCTTCGTCATAGACGCGATTCGCCACCGGCGCCATGATGAAAAAGGTGAGAAACAGGGCCAGTCCGACCAATACCTGCGTCGGCGGCGCGGTCTGCGTGCCCAGCGCGTGACGCAGCAGGGAAAAGACGATGATGATGCGGGTGAAACAGGTCATCATCAGCAAAGTGGCGGGGATGAAGGAAAGCGCCGTCAGGGTGAGCAGCGTCTGGATGGTAAGCGTATAGGTGACGCCGCCATCGGAATTGGGCGTGGAACTGAAGGCGGGAATGCCGCCCGCCGCCTGCGCCAGCGCCAGGCACGGCAGGGCGCACAACGCCAGGCCCAGCGACAGGCGCGGAAAACGGGCGCGATTATTTTTCATCGCGGCGCGGTTTGATGAATTTTTGCAACACCTGCGTAAACCCCTGCGCCAGCGGACGCGGCGGCGCGTTCTGCGCGTCTTCCAGATGGGCTTCGCTTTTGGGCATACAGTGCAGGGTGCGGATTTGTCCCGGCACGATGCCCACCACCAACAGGGATTCTCCGGCCTCCACCAGCACAATGCGCTCGCGCGGCCCCAGCGCCACGCCGCCCAATAGTTTCAGCCCGCCCTGCCCGAAGCCCTTGCCGCCCAGAAACTTGCGTCCTAAAAAGGCGAGCAGGAAGAGCAGCCCGACGATGAAGGCCAACGCCAGCGAAGCCTGAAAAAAACTCGTCGATGGAACATTCGCGCCGATTTCCGCCGCCCGCGAGAGCGCCGGAAAGAAGGGCAGCAAGAGAAGAACAGCGCGCATGGGAAGACAGGATGAAAAAAGAGCGCCTATCTTACATCAGGGATCAGGCATTCGGGATCGGGATTGTGGCGGCGTAATTGCATGCGGGTTACGTGTGCTGTCCTCCCGCCGTAAAATCCTGGACGGGCCGGACTTTTGTGGCGTATGCGGCGCGGGGGATGGCGGGATTCGGGCGTCTGTGGAACGCAAAATGATGATTTACGCGATTTCGCAAGTTTTTGACCTGAATCAAATGCGGCGCGTTTTGCTAGGTCATAATGCGCCGCATTTTCCGCACACGCCTTGCGCGTTGCGAAGGACAGTCAGTCGGCGGCGGCATGTTGTGTGTGGTGTGGCGCTTTCCGGTTTTCAGTCCGATTAGGTTTTGGTTTTCTCTGTTGGGGTTGGGGTGCGTTCTCGTTTCGAGCGGCGCACCCTTTTTTTGCGTCTGCCCGCAATGACGGGCGCTGGCGGCAGCTTACAGGCGCTTACTTCCGGAAACAACTTGTCGCATTGTCTGGATTAGTTGACCTAGGTCAAATGTTCACGCTGCTGCCCCCCCTAGCATTCCGCACCATGCCCCGCCAAAGGTTTTGGGGTGGAGGCTCACACGTTTTTTTTATCAAAGAGAGGTGGGTTCATGTCGGAAACGCAAACCACATACAACTATAAGGTCGTTCGGCAATTCGCCGTGATGACCGTCATCTGGGCCATCGTCGGCATGTTGGTCGGTGTCGTGATTGCCGCCCAGATAGTCTGGCCGGAGCTGAATCTGGCGCCTTGGCTGTCCTATGGTCGCCTGCGTCCGCTGCATACTAACGCGGTGATTTTCGCGTTCGGCGGCTGCGCCTTGTTCGCAACGTCTTACTATTGCGTACAACGCACTAGTCATACGCGGATTTTCAGCGATGGTCTGGCGGCCTTCACGTTCTGGGGCTGGCAAGTGGTGATTCTGCTGGCGGCGCTGTCGCTGCCATTGGGGATTACCACCGGCAAGGAATATGCCGAACTGGAATGGCCGATTGACATCCTGATCACCTTGGTCTGGGTGGCTTACGCCGTTGTCTTCTTCGGAACCATCGCCAAGCGCACGGTCAGCCACATTTATGTCGCCAACTGGTTCTTCGGCGCCATGATTATCGCAGTGGCCTTGCTGCATCTGGGCAACAGCGCGGAAATTCCGGTGTTCGCCGAAGGTTTCCTGACGCCCAAGTCCTACTCCGCCTATGCGGGGGTGCAGGACGCCATGGTGCAATGGTGGTATGGACACAATGCGGTGGGCTTCTTCCTGACCGCCGGCTTCCTGGGCATCATGTACTACTTCGTGCCGAAACAGGCGGGTCGTCCGGTGTATTCCTACCGTCTGTCCGTGGTGCACTTCTGGGCGCTGATTTTCACATACATGTGGGCTGGCCCGCACCATTTGCACTACACGGCGTTGCCGGACTGGGCGCAATCGCTCGGCATGTTGTTCTCGCTGATTCTGCTGGCGCCTTCCTGGGGCGGCATGATCAACGGCATCATGACGCTCTCTGGCGCGTGGCACAAACTGCGTGACGATCCCATCCTGAAGTTCCTGGTGACTTCGCTGTCCTTCTACGGCATGTCGACCTTTGAAGGCCCGATGATGTCCATCAAGTCGGTCAACGCCCTGTCGCACTACACCGACTGGACGGTGGGTCACGTACATGCGGGCGCGCTGGGTTGGGTGGCGATGGTCTCCGTGGGCGCGCTTTACTACCTGTTACCGCGGCTTTTCGGGCGTCAGCAGATGTACAGCGTCAAGCTGATTACAGTGCACTTCTGGATCTCCACCATTGGCATCGTGTTGTACGTTGCCTCCATGTGGATTGCCGGTGTGGTGCAAGGGCTGATGTGGCGCGCGCTCAATGCTGACGGAACGCTGCAATACGCCGCCTTTGCGGAGGGAGTCAAGTTCTCCTATCCCTTCTGGCAGGTTCGTCTGCTGGGTGGCGCCTTGTTCCTGGTGGGCATGATCATCATGGCCTACAACATGTTCCGGACAATTGCCGCAGGCACGGCAGAAGATGCGCCTGTGCTGGCTCCGGCTGCCCAACACGCTTAATGGAGGTCACTGATAATGAGTCAGGAAAAAATCGAAAAGAACGTCGGTCTGTTGATCGTCGTGATAGTGCTGGCGGTGATCTGGGGCGGTCTGGTGGAAATCCTGCCGTTGTTCTTCCAGAAATCCACCACCACGCCAGTGGATGGCGTCAAGCCTTATACCGCCGTGCAACTGGCCGGACGTGATGTCTACATCCGCGAAGGCTGTTACAACTGCCACTCGCAAATGATTCGTCCTTTCCGCGCGGAAACCGAACGCTACGGGCACTACTCGGTAGCGGGTGAGTTTGTCTATGATCACCCGTTCCAGTGGAGTTCCAAGCGGACGGGTCCCGATCTGCATCGCGTCGGCAATCGTTATTCCGACGAATGGCATCGTATTCACCTGCGTAATCCACGCGCCGCTGAAGTTGACTCCAACATGCCGGCCTACTTCTGGCTGCAGGATGTCAAGGCGAGCGACAGCGTAGGCAGGAATATCGAAGCCAAGATGCGGGCGCTGTCCCTGTTGGGCGTTCCTTACGAACCGGAAGACATTGCCGGCGCGCGCAAGGCGCTGGAGGGTCTGACGGAAGAAGCCGTGCTGATTGCCTACCTGCAAGGGTTGGGCACGGCGCTGACCACCTTCAAGTAGGACGAGCCTGCAATGGATATCAACGACATTCGCGGCTACCTCACGCCAGCGCTGGGCATCGTTTTGTTCGTCTGGATTGTGATGTGGGCTTACGGCAAGAAAAGCAGGCAGGTCTATGATGAGGCCGCCAACTTGCCGTTCGCGGATGATGAGGATGATTCGGCGTCGGTTCAGGCCGTCGTCGCAGATCAAAGGAAAATGATATGAGCGATTTCACAAGCGATTTCTGGAACTTCTACATAGCCGGTGTCGCGCTGGTTGGCATCATTGGCTGTGCGTTGTTCCTCTGGAGCCAGGGGGGCGCGAGTTTCGCCCTTGGCAAGACGACAGGGCATTCCTGGGATGAAGACCTGGAGGAATTCAACAACCCGCTGCCGAAATGGTGGAGCTGGCTGTTCTACATCACCGTGGTGTTCGCCTTGGGGTATCTGGTGTACTTTCCCGGTTTGGGGAGCTTCCCCGGCATCGGCAAATGGAGTTCCGTTGGTCAATATGACGAGGAACAGAAAGCGGCGGCGGTGGCGTATGCCCCGTTGTACGATCAGTTCCGGGGAATGACCGTTCCAGCGATCGCCAAGGACACAAAGGCGATGGAGATGGGGCAACGGCTTTTTCGCACCTACTGTATCCAGTGTCACGGTACGGATGGCGGCGGCAAGTTGGGTGGCTTCCCCAACCTGACGGACAATGACTGGCTGCATGGCGGTACGCCGGAGCGCATTACCGCCACCATCAGCCAGGGTTGGCAGGGCGTCATGACCCCGCACGACTATCTGGGGGCGGATACGGTGAGAAATCTGGCGCACTATGTGCGTTCTCTGTCGAACCAGCCGGGTGTCGATGCCGCGCGCGCCAACAGTGGTCGGGAAGCCTGGATCAATTCCGACTGCTTTACCTGTCATGGTACGGACGCCAAGGGCAATCCGGATATGGGCGGTCCCAATCTGACCGACAACATCTGGTTGTATGGCAGCGATGAGGCGACCGTGATTGAGACCATCACCAAGGGTCGCAATCTGGAAGGCGGCACGACCACCAACAACCGTATGCCGGCATGGCAAGCCTTCCTCGGCGATGACCGGATCAAGCTGCTGACAGCCTATGTCTACAGCCTGAGCAACAAGTAAGACCTCCGCAGGAAACGGGGCGGGCGACCGCTCCGTTTTTTTGCGGATTAGTTGTTTTCAAATATACTTATTCCGATAGTGCGGGCGTGGTCGCGCTCGCCCGCAAAACGCCTTCGGAATGCGCCAAAACGAATGAGAACACAACATGAACGATACCCCCCCCATTGAATCTGTTTCGATAGACGCCAACGCCAACGCCAATGCGGATGCTCATCCAGCGGGTGTTTTTGGCTCTCTGTATGAAAAGCACAAGACCATTCACATCCGTTCGGTCAAGGGCTGGTGGACAACCTGGCGTTGGGTGCTGGTCTGCGCGACGCAGCTTCTGTTTTATGGCTTGCCCTGGGTGGAGTGGCATGAGCGTCAGGCGGTGCTGCTTCATCTGGTGGAGCGCAAATTTTATTTCTTTGGCCTGATTCTCTGGCCGCAGGATGTGTTTTATCTGACGGTGCTGCTGATCATTTCCGCTTACAGCCTCTTCCTGTTTACGGCGGTGGGCGGACGCCTGTTTTGCGGCTATGCCTGTCCGCAGACGGTGTACACCGAGATTTTTGTCTGGATTGAAAAATTGATCGAAGGCGATCGTCCGGCGCGCGTCAAGCTGGATCGCGTAGCCATGAACGGGCGCAAATTCGCCCTCAAACTGGCGAAACATACGCTCTGGGCGCTTCTGGCCTTGTGGACGGGCTTTACCCTGGTGGGCTATTTCACGCCCGTGCAGGAATTGCTGGCGGAGGCGAAGACCTTCCGTTTTGGCGGTTGGGAAATTTTCTGGATCCTGTTTTACGGCGGCTTCACCTATCTGATGGCCGGGTTCATGCGTGAGCAGGTGTGCAAATACATGTGTCCTTACGCGCGTTTTCAGTCGGCGATGTTTGATTCGGATACCCTGATCATGACCTACGACGCCGAGCGTGGAGAGCCGCGCGGCTTGCGCCGCAAGGAAGCGGACAATTCCGCGCTGGGCGATTGCGTCGATTGCAGCATCTGTGTCCAGGTGTGTCCGACCGGCATTGATATTCGCAAGGGATTGCAATATGAGTGCATTGGCTGCGGCGCCTGCATTGACGCCTGTGATACGGTCATGGACAAGCTCAAGCTGCCTCGGGGTCTGGTGTGCTATACCTCGGAAAACGCGCTGGCGGGCAAATATGGACGTTCTGATCTCCTGAGCCATATCGTGCGTCCGCGCATCATTGCCTATGCCTGCATTCTCGCCCTGATCATCACGGCGGCGGGCTGGTCGCTGGTGACGCGCGTCCCCTTGCGCGCGGACGTCGTGCGGGATCGCGGCATTTTGTCGCGTCCGGTGGAAGGCAACAAAATCGAAAACCTTTATATCCTGAACGTGATGAACATGTCGGAAACGCCGCGCAGCTTTGAGGTCAGCGTTACCGGCCTGGAAGGGATAGCGCTGGCGACGGAAAGCCGGGTTAACGCCAAAGCGGCGGAAAACCGGGAAGCTCTGGTCAAGGTGCGTGTGCCTGCCGGTTCCGCGTCCACTGGCGCGCACCAGATATTTTTTGATGTTGTCGCCACGGACGATCCCAGGATTGCCGTACATGAAAAAACAACCTTTATGATGCCATGATGAATACCACACCCGACATGAATGCCAACGCCCTGGATGTTCGCCCCTGGTACAAGGAGCCGTGGCCTTGGATACTGATGTCCGGGCCGGTCATTGTCGTTATTGCGGGCATTGTCACGGCCATCATTGCCGCGACCGTGCATCCCGTCGCCATGGTGGAGGACGACTATTACAAACAGGGACTGGCGATCAATCAGCGTCTGCACCGCGACAAGGCGGCGAGCGAACTTTCCTTGTCCGCGCAGGTCATGTTGAGCGGTCGGGAAGCGCGCGTTTTTCTGAACGCGGCGGATACGAAGACATTACCCGCAGAACTGCGTCTGCATTTCAATCATCCGACCCGTGACGGACAGGATCAGGTGGTGACGCTTCAGGCGGCGGGACAAGGCTTTTACAGCGGCGTCCTGACGACGGAAGTGCGTGGACGCTGGCATGTATACCTTGAAGATCAGGACGAAACCTGGCGTCTGGTGGGAAGCTGGCAACCTGATGTCGGCGATCCGCTGGAGCTTTTTTCATCGCAAGTCGATTCCGTTTTACCCACCTTGAAGGAGGAATGAACCATGTTGCTGCAAGAACTGTTCAGTAGTGAAATCGGCCTTTTGAGCGTATTCACGATTGGTTTCGTCATTGTCATGGCGATTTTTCTGCCAGTCTATTTTTCCAAAAAAATCAACGAAGACGTGCAAAACGACCGTAAATGAGCGCCCGACGCGCCTTGGCGCGATGGGGTGTTTTTTATAAAGCCTTCCCGCTTTAGCGCGCGAAGGCTTTTTTATTGTGCCGCAATAATGAGAGAATCCCGATAGACGCAAACTTCATGATCTGAACCCTCATCGGGAATCCCATGTCCTTCTCTGCATCGCTTCTGTTTAAATGGCGTCCCCGACGGCGCTGGTTGTTGGGCGGCGCGGCGCTTGTCCTGCTGGCGTTGCTGTTGCTCGCGTTCATCCGTTTTGATGGCGAAGCCCTGAAAGCCAGCCTGATTGAGCGGGTGCGCGTGGAAAAACAGCGGGAATTGCGGATGGATGGCCCCTTGCGCCTGAGGTTCCTGCCGCGCCTGTCGGTGGAAATGCGCGATGTGCGCCTTCTGGATCCGGCGGGCGAAGCGGATTTTCTGACGTTGGGTCGGCTGGATGGCGCGCTGGAGCTGTTGCCCCTGCTCACGGGCAAAATCCGCATCAACCGCGTCGAAATCCGTGACTGGACGCTGCACCTTACCCGCGATGCCGAAGGGCGTTACAACTTTGACGATTTGCTGTCCGATAGCCAGGCGGATGACGCGCCGCTGGATGTGGAAGTGGAAAAGCTGGTGTTGCTGAACGGGCGCGTCACTTGGCAGGACGCGCTGGAAGGGCGTCAATTGGCGCTGGAAAAGGTGTTTCTGCGTTCCGGTCGTTTGGGGCTGCGCGCGCAGGGCAAGCTGGAAATGGGCGCGACCCTGCGTTTGGGCGCGGCGGCAGACGCAGAAGTCGCGCAGCTTGTCGTGACGCTGGATACCCTGTATCGGCTGGATGGCGCGGCGCAACGTCTGCAACTGGATAATTCGCGCGTCCATCTCAGAGGACATGGGCAGGCGCTGGAACAGGCGCGGCTTGCCCTGAGCGTTCGCCAGATGAAGGCGGATTTGTCCGCGCGCGGCTTTGAACTCCTGCAACTGCGCGCGCAGGGCGAGCGCGCGGCGTCGGAAGCGACGAGGGAACGGCTGGTGGGCGGGATCGAACTTGAAGCCTTGCGCTGGCAACATGCCGCGCCGTTATTGCGGGGTCTCAAGGCGCATCTGGCGCTGGCGGACGATGAAATGAAGGCGAACCTGAGCCTGGCGGAATTGCAAGGCGAAAACGGGCGCATGGAGAGTTCGGGCTTGCGTCTGGATTGGGCGGGGAACTGGCGGCAACACCGCTATCAGGGCGAACTTGCCGTTCCGCTGCGTGTGCTGGACGACGAGAACGGGCTGCATGTGCAGGTTGACGCCTTGCAGGGAAATCTGCGGATCGAACCCGGCCCTTCGTTGCTCGAAGCATTGAACCTGCGGCTTTCCGGCGCGTTTTCCTTGGATTCGGGCGGCGCGGCGGCGGTGGAAGACCCTGCGGGTGTGGAAAAGTTGGGGCAGGGCGCGGGCGCGTTACAGCTGGTTCTGGAGAACAGCCAACTGGCGCTGCGCTGGCAATGGACGCAGGGCGCGTCGGGACACGCGCCGCGTCTGGAATTTCAGGCGCATCTCAACCAGTTGAATCTGGATCGCTACCTGCGCGCCGAAGCCGCGTCGGAGACGGCGGCGCAGAAACCTTCCTCTTCGCCCCGCACCGCAAACGAGGAAGACCGGAAGCAGGATCAGGAGCAAACGGAGACGGCGGCGCGGGACGGCAGTCTGGAAATTTCCGGTCAGGCGCGTATCGACGAGTTGCGCTACAAGGGCGCGCGGATGCAACGTCTGGAAAGCCAGGTCTGCTTTTCTCGCGGCGAGTTGTCCATCCGGCAGTCGGAGCCGGACGGCGGCGGCAAAAAGCGTAATTCACTGAACGCGAAGCGGAGGCAAGACGCCGCTGCCCGCGCCAACCCGTGCTGATGTCGTATGCATACGTTTTATAAAGACGCGCGTCTGGCGCAAATGCTGCTGTATTCCGTTCTGGCGCATGTCCTGCTGCTAGGCGTTGCCCGTCTGTCGCCGCCGCCCTATACCGCCCGTTCGGAGGAAGGACTGACGGTCAGCCTGCGCGTGGAAACGCCTTCCGCGCCTGCGTCTACGTTGCCTTCTGCGCCGCCGCCTGCGTCATCGACCGCGCCGGAAGTCACGCCGCCGCCGATCTTGCGTCGTCCGCTGCATACGCCGTCGCCCGTCGCGCCGCCAGAACGCGCGGCAACCCTTGTACGTAGGGGCGAACTGTGGTCGCCCGCACCGTCTGTAACGCCGCCGGAACGCGCGTCAACCCCGCTGGAAGCCCTCGACGCGCCTGCCGATACGGACGTTGGCGCGGCGGCACAGACGCTTCCCGCAGGCGCAGGGCAGGGCGCTCAGGTTGCGGAGGGTCAGATGGCGGAAGGCATGGCGGACGCGCTGCCCGCGTATCTCCTTGCCATTGGCGACAACGCCCGCAAGTTGCGTCGCTATCCGGAGCGGGCGAAAGAACTGGGACACGAAGGCCGGGTGGATATTCGCCTGATCTGGCGACCCGGCATGGGTGTTCCGCAGGTGGAGCTGCAACAGGGTTCCGGCAGCGCGCTGCTGGATCGTCAGGGTCTGAACATGCTGCGTCAGGCCGCTGCCCACACACCCCTGCCGGAAGCCCTGCGCCAACGCGCCTTCAGTCTGGTGCTGCCCGTGGAATTCAGTCTGCGGCAACCGGAATCCAGGATCGGTAATCAATAACCGGAACCACGCCGGAAGGCTACAATCCACCGCACGATTTGTCATGTAGTCACATTACGGCTGCAATAGTGATCTACAGGAAAATTATGATGATTGCCGATACCTACGTTCGCGCCCGCATTGACGCCACTACCAAAAGGCGTGCTGCCGATGCGCTCGGAGCGATGGGGCTGTCCATCTCGGATGCGATACGGTTGCTGATGCTGCGCGTTGCGGATGAACGTCGCTTGCCTTTTGATGTCAAAGTACCCAACAGCGCCACACGCGAGGCAATAGCAGAGCTTGAGGCAGGGAAGGGCAGACGACTCGCCACAGTTGACGATCTGATGGCGGAACTACATGCGGACGATTGATCTCGCTACTGCTTTCAAGCGGGATTACAAACGTGAAACCAGGGGACAATACCGCGCCACACTCGATAGCGCATTGAAACCTGTTTTTGATGCGTTGGTGGTTGCAATGCCAGATACCGCAATCATGGTTTAAGCGGAAATTGGGCAGGCTATCGTGAATGTCACATCAAGCCTGATTTGCTGCTGATCCACCGGAAATCCGATGTCGACACGCTCAGGCTGGCGCGGCTCGGTTCGCATAGCGAGCTTTTTGGCTGAAGGAAAGCCCGCCGTTCCATCAGTGGTTTTTGACGTGTTGCAGAAGCAAACAATGCGATCTGAATGTTCCGGCGCGGCGGTCTTCAAGGTAGTGTTCCAGCGTGAGGCGCACGGTCTGGAAGGCGAGTTGCGACCAGGGGATGCGGGCTTCGGAAAAGAGCGCGGTTTCCAGGCTTTCTTCGCCGGGGGCGTGTTGTCCGTCGCGCAGGATGCCGCGATAGAAGACATGCACCTGATCGATTGCGGGGACATCGACGAGGGTGAACAGTTGCGGCTGATCGATGCAGGCGTGGGCTTCTTCCCGGCTTTCCCGCGCGGCGGCCTCCTCCATGCTCTCGCCATTTTCCATGAAACCGGCGGGCAGTGTCCATAGTCCGGCGCGTGGTTCGATGGCGCGGCGACAAAGCAGAATCTCGCCGCGCCACTCGACCACCGCGCCCAGCACCAGACGCGGGTTTTCGTAATGGATATAACCGCAAGCGCCACAAACGCTGCGCTTGCGGTTATCCCCCGCCGGAACGCGCTGGCGCGTCGGTTGACCGCATTGAGGGCAAAAAGGAATCATGGGCGTATGTCAGAAGAAGTCCGGGAACAGCAAGAGCGTAGCGCAGACGGCGCTTTTGCGGTAGAGGTACGCGCCCTCGACGCATTCCGCAGGGCAATCGCATGAATGCCAAAGCTATGAATTCATCGTAAACCGACTCCGGTTGAAACCCCGCCCTGCGGATGCCTACGGTTTGCGCAGGGCGGCCTTGTAGGGGCGCGATTCTCGCGCCCGTTACGGATATGCCTGCGAGCGCGAGAATCGCGCCCCTACAGAGCGGGGTTTCAGGCGACTGTTTTGGGAGGGGAGAGAAATCCCTGCCAAAACACGTCAAACCGACAGGCCTGAAGGCCTGTCGGTCATTTCTTCATTTCCGCGTAACGGCGTAGCGAACGTTCGTCACCGTCTGCAACGCCGCCCGCGCCGCTTTGCGGCGTCATTGCCGTTCGCAAGGATGGGGGGTTAGAATATAAGCTTTGTACAGGCGCGTGTTGGTTGGCATGGCGTTCTCAGGGGTGGACTTATGTTGCTGATCATCGGGTACATCATCATTCTCGCTTCGGCTGTCGGTACGTATTCGATACACGGCAGTCTGGCGGCGCTCTGGATGCCGACGGAGTATCTGGCGATTGTCGGCCTGATGGTGGGCGCTTTTGTGGCCGGAAACAATCTCAAGGTTATGAAGGGTGTGCTGGGCGCGTTGCCCGGTCTGTTCCGGGGGTCGCGTTACAGCAAGGCGTATTATGTGAATGTGCTGGCCTTGCTCTTTGAATTGCTCACCAAGGTGCGCAAGGAAGGCTTGATGTCGATTGAAAACGACGTGGAAAATCCGGAGTCCAGTCCGGTGTTTTCCAAGTACCCGGAAATTCTGCATGACCATCACGTAACGGAATTCATGACCGACTATTTACGCATGATGGTCGGCGGCAATCTAAATACGCTGGAAATCGAAGGGCTGATGGATCAGGAACTGGACGCGCATCACCACAGGGCGGAAATTCCCGGTCACGTCATGGCCAAGCTGGGCGACGCCATGCCGGCCTTCGGTATCGTGGTGGCGGTGATGGGCGTGGTCAATGTCATGGGGTCGGTAGGCGAGCCGCCGCCGGTGTTGGGCAGGATGATCGGCGGCGCGCTGGTCGGCACTTTTCTGGGGATTTTGTTGTCGTATGGGTTCATTCAGCCGATCGCCACCCTGCTGGAGCAGAAGGCGGGCGAGAGCGGCAGTGTGTACAACGTGGTGAAGGCGGTGCTGCTGGCGTCCATGTCCGGCTACGCGCCGCAGGTGGCGGTGGAATTCGGGCGCAAAAACCTGCCTGCCGACGCGCGTCCCGGTTTTCTGGAACTGGAAGAAGAATTAAAGAGCCGCAAGGGGAGATGAGGCATGTGCGCTAGAGTATGGATTTTCCGGCGCGGGAGGAGCGCGTGAGCGACGATTCTTCGCGTCCCATTGTCATCAAGCGCATCAAGAAGGGTGGCGAGGGCGCGCATGGCGGCGCGTGGAAGCTGGCCTACGCCGACTTCGTGACGGCGATGATGGCGTTTTTTCTGTTGATGTGGCTGCTGGGTTCCACCGCCAAGGGCGATTTGCAGGGGCTGGCCGAGTTTTTCCAGAATCCCCTGAAAGTCGCCAGCAGCGGCGGCAGCGGCACGGGCGACGCGGACAGCATTTTGAAGGGCGGCGGTACGGATTTGAGCCGCAGCGCCGGACAGGTCAGGGATGGCGATATGGACGCGGCGCGCAAGCGGCGTCAGGCGCGGCGCGAATACGAGCAGCGTGAGCGGCGTTCTCTGGAAGCCCTGAAAAAACGCATCGAGGAATTGATTGACGATACGCCGCAGCTGCGGATTTTCAAGGAGCAGTTGAAGCTGGACATTACTTCCGAGGGCTTGCGCATCCAGATTGTCGATGAGCAGAATCGTCCCATGTTCGATCTCGCCAGTGACCTTTTGAAGCCCTATACGCGTGACATTCTGCATGAAATCGGGCAGGTGTTGAACGAAGTGCCGTATCGCATCAGTCTGGCCGGACATACGGACGCGGCGCAGTTTTCCGGCGGGCAGCAAGGTTTTTCCAATTGGGAGCTTTCCGCCAATCGCGCCAACGCGTCAAGACGCGAACTGGTGAGCGCGGGCATGGATGATCTCAAGGTGTTGCGGGTGGTGGGGCTGTCGTCTTCCGTGCTGTTCGATCAGAATGATCCCTTGAATCCGGTCAATCGACGCATCAGTATCGTGGTGCTGAACAAGCGCACGGAAATGGCCATTTTGCAGGAAGACAGTCCGGAGGTCGAGGTGGAAGATGAGGATTTGCCGAACGCGGCGGCGTTGACGCCGCCATCGGGAGGCGCGCGCTGATGCTGCCCGAACCGCCGCCAAAGCCGCTGACCCTGAGCGAGCGCCTTGCCAATATCCGCCAGGCGAGCAATACGGTGTTGCCTGCGGCGGTGGGAGACGCCGCCCTGCGCGAATTTCCCTTTCGCGCGGCGGATTTTGAGCGGGTGCGGAAGCTGATTTATGACAAAGCCGGAATTTCGCTCTCGCCCGCCAAGCAGGACATGGTGTATTCCCGTCTGGCGCGGCGTCTGCGCGCGACGGGAATGAAGTCGTTCGGGCAATATCTGGATCATCTGGAATTCAGTCGCGGCGCGGTGGAATGGGAAGGGTTCGTCAATGCGTTGACCACCAACCTGACTTCCTTTTTCCGCGAACCGCATCATTTTCCTTTGCTCGCCCAACATTTGCGCGTCGTGGCGGGCAAACGCAAGCCAATCAACATCTGGTGCTGCGCGGCGTCGACCGGCGAGGAACCTTATTCCATCGCCATGACAGTGGCGGATGCCTTTCCCAATGGCGGCCCGCAGATCAGCGTGGTGTGTTCCGATCTGGATACCAGCGTGTTGGCGACGGCGGAGAAGGGCGTGTATACCCTGGATCGCGTCGACAAAATTCCGCCGGAGCAGTTGAAGCGTTATTTCAGCAAGAGCGCGGGGATAAGCGGCGATGTTTACACGGTCAAGCCGGAATTGCGGCAGATGCTCAGTTTCCGGCGGCTCAATTTGCTGGATGCGGTGTGGTCGGTGCGCGCGCCGCTGGATGTGATTTTTTGTCGCAATGTCATGATTTATTTTGACAAGCCGACGCAATACAGGATTCTGGCGCGTTTCGCGCCGATGTTGTCGCCGGATGGCCTGCTGTTTGCCGGACATTCGGAAAGTTTTTTGCACGCTGCGGATTTGTTTCATTCGCTGGGCAAGACGGTCTACGCCCTGGCGGCAAAGCGCGGATAGCCTGCCGGGGCTGTTCCGGCTTTGTGGGTGACGGGGAAGGCATGTCGATTCGCGTTTTGGTGGTGGATGATTCCAGCTTCATGCGCAAGCAGTTGAGCCGGATTATCAGCGCCGCGCCGGATATTGAAGTGGTCGGGACGGCGGGCGACGCTCATGCCGTGCGTGACCTGTTGCTGGCGCTGAAACCGGATGTGCTGACGCTGGACGTGCAGATGCCGGGCATGAACGGGCTGGAGTTTCTCGAACGCCTGATGCAGAAGCGTCCCATGCCGGTAGTCATGGTCTCCGCCTTCACCCAGGAAGGTTCGGAGACGGCCCTGAAGGCGCTGGAGCTGGGCGCGGTGGATTTTATCGCCAAGCCCAAAGCCGAAAGCCTTCAGCGGTTGAACGAATACGGGCGGGAACTGGCGGAAAAAATCCGCGCCGCCAAGGGCGCGCGTCTGCGCGTTACGGCGCGTTCCCGCTCTGCCGCAGCCCCGGACAAGGCCGCGTCCGCGTCGCTGGAGGCGCAGCCGTATCCGGTGGGGTCGACGGGAGGCAAGGTAATTTTTCTCGGCGCTTCCACAGGCGGCACCGAGGCGATAAAAAAGGTTTTGCTGGGGATGCCCGCCGATTGCCCGCCCATCCTGATCGTGCAGCACATGCCGGAGACCTTTAGCGCCGTGTTCGCCGCCAATCTGGATCGGGTCTGTCCGCCGCGCGTGCGCGAGGCGCAGGGTGGCGAAACGGTGGCGGCAGGCACGGTGTACATCACCAAGGGCAATCATCACATGCAGGTGAAAAAGGAAGGCGGGCGTTTGCGGATTGAACTGGTGCAGACGCCGCCGGTGAATGGGCATCGGCCTTCCGTGGATGTGCTGTTCGCTTCCGCCGCCGCCGTGATGGGACGGCAGGCGGTGGGCGTGATTCTGACCGGCATGGGCAAGGATGGCGCGCAGGGGTTGCTTTCCATGCGCCGCGCGGGGGCGCATACCTTCGGACAGGACGAGGCCAGTTGCGTGGTGTATGGAATGCCGAAAGAAGCCTTCCAGATCGGCGCGGTGGAAGAAGTGGCGGATGTTACGCAGATTGCGGGGCGCGTGTTGACGCTTTTTCCGGTCAGGAAGCGTTGACAAAAACACACCCAGGCCTGTAACGCAAGGCGCAAAATGTCAATCAGGATGCGGCGTAAAGTTTCAGAGCGCACGATTTCTGTGTATCCTTGTTCCTGTGTTTTTGTTGCCGGCATTCCTGAAAAAGTGCGCCGGAATTGTTTGGGGGATTGAAGATGTCCGAATTGCTCAAGAGCATCGACGCGAGAACCAAACTCGCGGGCACCAACAAGCTGGAGATCCTGCTTTTTTCCCTGGGAGAAGATCGACGCACCGGGCGGCGGGAGACTTACGGCATCAACGTA
>JAIRZG010000137.1 GCA_031267345.1 Zoogloeaceae bacterium | reverse complement strand
ATGGCGCGCTGCTGAAAAACACCGACGTGCAGACGCTGGTCAATGCCATGCAGAATGAGACGCCGCCGGATTCCGGACAGACATCCATCACGGATTACCCGGAAGACCTGCTGCAACTCGTCGGCGCGCAGTGGGAAACGCCGGAAGGGAGTGTCCTGCTGTAAATCCTGCTTACGGAGAACTGCCGGAGAACTGCCCGCAGGAATGCCGAGTGTACGAAATCGCGCGGATAGCGGGCAGCGACCGTGTGTAAAGGCCAGGGGTGGGCGCGGTAAAAATCTTGCCGCTTGCCAGCCCTGTTTTTTTCGATTCCTGCTATCGTTCGTCCCTTTCCTATTTCGTACATAGGTTTGTTCATGTCTTTTGCCTTGAATATCGTCATTGCTTCGCGTGAATCCCGTCTGGCCTTGTGGCAGGCGGAGCATATCCGTTCGCGTCTGGCGGCGTTGCATGACGGGGCGCGGGTACGCATTCTGGGGATGACCACGCAAGGCGATCAGATTCTGGACCGACCGCTGGCGCAGATTGGCGGCAAGGGCTTGTTCATCAAGGAACTGGAAGCCGCCCTGCAAGCGGGCAAGGCGGATCTGGCGGTGCACTCGTTGAAGGATGTGCCAATGGAAATGCCGGAAGGATTTTTGCTTGCCGCCATCTGCCTGCGGGAAAATCCGCTCGACGCCTTTGTTTCCAGCCGTTACGCCACACTTGCCGACTTGCCGTCCGGCGCGGTTGTCGGCACTTCCAGTTTGCGCCGGGAAGCGGTGTTGCGGCGGCGTTATCCGCGTCTGGTCATCAAAAGTCTGCGCGGCAATCTCGATACCCGGTTAAAAAAACTGGACGAAGGCCACTACGACGCCATCATTTTAGCGGCGGCGGGGCTGATGCGTCTGGGATTGGCGGCGCGTATCCGCGCCTTGCTGACGGCGGAGGAATCCCTGCCCGCGCCGGGTCAGGGCGCGTTGGGTCTGGAAATCTGCATTGGACGCGCGGACGCGGCGGCCTGGATTGCGCCCCTGCATGACGCGGCTACCGCCCATTGCGTGCGCGCCGAACGCGCCTTTTCCCGCGCGCTGGGCGGTTCCTGCCAGATTCCGCTGGGCGGCTACGCCCTGTTGCAGGCGGACGAACTCTGGCTGCGCGGCTTTATCGCCAGTCCGGACGGTCAAAAGCTGCTGGAAGGCGAAATACGCGGCAAGCCGGACGAGGATGAGGCGCTGGGCGCCGCCCTGGCGGCAAACCTGCGTCACCGGGGCGCAGACGCCATTCTGGCGTCCCTGTCCGGAGCGTAGGTCTCGCCTTCACCATGCCTGCGCTTCCCCTGCAAGGTCGCCTGATTGTGGTCACGCGCCCGCTGGCGCAGGCCGGGGCGCTGGCGGCGGGCATTCGCGCCCAAGGCGGCGCGGCTTGTCTTTTTCCCCTGCTGGAAATTTCTCCCTGGCCGGACGACGCGCTTTTGCGCGTCAGCGCCGCCCGCCTTGCCGATTACCGTTTTGCCGTGTTCGTCAGTCCCAACGCCGTGCGTTACGCCCTGCCGCTACTCCTGTCCGCAGGCGCATGGCCTCCGGCGACGCGGGCGGTGGCGGTGGGCGAGCGCACGGCGCAAGACTTGCGGGCGGCAGGGGTGCGCGATTGTCTCTACCCGCATCCGCAGACGGATTCCGAAGCCTTGCTGGCGTTGCCGGAATTCTCGGAATCCGCAGTGCGCGGGAAAAAAGCAGTCATTTTCCGGGGCGGCGGCGGACGCGAACTGTTGGCGCAAACCCTGACCGCGCGGGGCGCGCAGGTGGATTTTGTTCCGGTCTAT
This sequence comes from Zoogloeaceae bacterium, assembly GCA_031267345.1. Classification (GTDB taxonomy): domain Bacteria; phylum Pseudomonadota; class Gammaproteobacteria; order Burkholderiales; family Rhodocyclaceae; genus Azovibrio. The sequence goes on along the minus strand of JAIRZG010000137.1, from coordinate 7,839 downwards.
CAGCGTAGCGGCCCGGACACGGCATCCGCAACCTGGACGGAATTTTGCGCCCGTCTGGCGGCGGGCGACTTTGCCGCGCTGACCCTTTCCAGCAGCGAAGCCTTGCGCTATCTCGTGGAACGCTGCCCGCCCGCGCAGACGACGATGTTGCGGCAAACGCCGTTGTTTGCGTCCCATGCGCGCATCGTTGCGGCGGCGCGCGCCGCCGGTTTTTTGCGGGTCATCGAGACCGAAACGGGTGACGCGGGTTTGTTGGCCGGACTAAACGCTTATAATTGGCGACAATCATGAATATAAAAGCTCAACTCCCCATGTTGCCGCCGCCCGCGCGGCGCTTTTTCTGGCATGGCCCGTGGTTCTGGATTGTGCTCGCCATGCTGGCGCTTTCGGTCTGGCAATGGCTGGAAACACGCGCGGCGTTTTCCGGCGCGCGTCAGGAACTGGCGCAACGCCTGGTCGAAGGCGAGCGGCTGATGCAGGAAAGCCGCGCGCTGGCGGACAAGGCCATGCTGGACGCCGCCGAATTGCAGCGCAAATACGGCGCGCTGGAAGCCCGACTGGGCGAATTCCAGGATCAGGCCAACGCCCTGCAAAGTCTCTATCAGGAAACCGCCGTCAGCCGCGACGACGCAGTGTTGGCGGAAGTGGAGCAAAACGTCAATATCGCCGTGCAACACCTGCAACTTTCCGGCAACATCCCCGCCGCCATCTTTGCCTTGCAGGCCGCCGATCAGCGCCTCGTCCGTCTGGAGCCGCGTTTTCTGACGCTGCGCCGCGCTTTTACCCGCGATCTGGAAAAACTGCGCGGCACGGCTTTTGTCGATGTGACCGGCATGAACCTGCGTCTGGAAAATGTCATCACAGGCATCGATCACCTGCCGCTGGCGCTGGACAGCGTTCCCACGCCGCCGCCGCCCGCGCCGGTCGAAGAGGCTGAGCGCGGCGTCTGGTGGCGCGCCTTCGCGCAGGGAGCCTGGAAGGAAATCCGCAGTCTCGTGCGCATCCAGCGCTTTGATCGGCAATCGCCGGAACTGCTCTCGCCGGACCAGAATCGCATCCTGCGCGAAAACATCAAGTTGCGTCTGCTGAATGCCCGATTGGCGCTGCTATCGCGCGATCAATGGACGTTCAGAAACGAACTCGCCGCCGCAGAAGACTGGCTGGAGCGCTACTTCAACGCCGACGCCAAACCCGTGCAATCCGCCCTGGCCAACCTGCGCCAGTTGCTCGCCACCGAAATCGCCATTGCGCTGCCCACCCTGCACGAAAGTCTCGCCGCCGTGCAGAACGCCAAAGCCAGCCGGGAAAAACCCTGAAATCATGCGTAACCTGATCTGGTTGCTCGTCCTTGTCATTCTCGCGGTAGCCGCTTCCCTGCTGGCGCATAACGATGGCATCGTCCTGCTGGCGTTGCCGCCCTGGCGCGTGGAAATTTCCCTGACCTTTCTGGTCGTCCTGCTGCTGCTGGCGTTCGCGCTGACCTACGGTCTCGTTCGCGCCCTGGGTTTCGCGCTGGCGCTGCCCGCGAAAGCGCGCGCCTATCAGCAAAAACGCGAACAGGCGGAAGGACAGGCCGCCGTGGAAAACGCCATCCGTCTGCTCTTTGCCGGTCGCTACGGTCATGCCCTGCGCGCCGCCGAAAGCGCCTGGCGGATCGGGCAATTCGCTGCCATCGCCGCCCTGATCGCCGCCCGCGCCGCGCAGCGGATGCGTAAAACGGAAGAAGTCGCCCTCTGGCTGGAACGCGCCGAGAACAGCGATGCGGGGAAAACCGCTGCCGCCGCCCACATGATAGGTGCGGAAACCGCGCTGGAAATGGGCGACGAACAGGCCGCGCTCGCGCATTTGCAGGAAGCGCAGCGCCAGCAGGGACGCCATATCGCCGCCCTGCGTCTGGAAATGCGCGCCCGTCAGGGAAGCGGCGACATGCAGGGCGTGTTGCGCCTGTTGCGCCAACTGGAAAAACGCGGCGGCATGTCGGTGGAAGCGGCAAAAGGAATCCGTCGCAAAACGCATCAACAGGCGCTTTCGCAACGACAATCCGATGCGGGCGAATTGCTTGCCTACTTTAACGCCCTGCCCAAAAAGGAACAGACGCCGCGTCTGGCGCTTTCCGCCGCGCGCAATTTGCACCGCGCGGGCGAAGACGCCGCCGCCGCCGAAATCGTGGAAAACGCCATTGCCGACCTGCCCGATTCCGACGATGGACTGCCGGATCTGGCCGCGCTCTACGGACAATTGACGGCGACGCCCGGCAAGGCGCTGACTGCCCGCATCGCTCACGCGGAGGCCTGGCTTGTCGCCCATCCGCAGGACGCCCGTCTGCTGCTGGCGCTGGGACGGCTGTGCATCCGTCAGCAACTCTGGGGCAAGGCGAGAAATTATCTGGAAGCCTCGCTTTCCATCGCCGCCAGTCACGAAGCCCATTTCACCCTGGCCTGTTTTCTGGATACCCTGGAAGAAACCGATGCCGCCAACCGCCATTTCCGTCTGGCGGCAAGCGTTGGCGAAGGCGCGTCCGCCTGATGCTTTTGCCTTCTTTCCTGAATTCGTCCCTTCAAGGTTGACCTTTTTTCCTTCCATCCGGATCTGACGAGGAGTTTGTCATGGCTGTCGATATGCGAAAAATCTACAACTTCTATCCCGTAGAACCGGCGCCGTCCGCTGACGACCTGCTGACCGGCGGGGATGTGTACTACGAATGCCTGGAATGCAAAGGCGTCATCAGTTCCGTCTCCCACATCAAGGCCGCCTGCGCCTGCGGCAACCTGACCGGACAAGGCGGCAAAACCACCGTCAAGGATCCCGCCAAAGTACGAGTCGTGCGCGGCAAACTGAAATAGCCCTTGCGGGCGGCGATTGCGCCTGCGGCGCGGGGGCGTTGCGGAATGAAGGGGCGCGCCGCCGCATCGTTGCGCGGGATGCGCGTGCGATGGACATGCGCTTCGCAAAGTTCGTTGAATGACCGTTGCTCCCATTGTCATGGTAGCGAAAAACAGGGCATGGCGTACAGGATGGCGGGCGGATCGGGCGCATTGAGCGTCTTTCCGGTTATGATGGCGATGCGTGGTTTTCTGTAACCTATCATCACGAACCCGAACATTCCGGGTTCGGTTTTTTTGATGAACGGAAAGGCGGCAATTCTATGGATTCCCTTGTTCAATTCCTCGACCAGATTAGCGGCCATGTCTGGGGGCCTTATCTCCTGATTCCGCTCCTTTTGGGCGTAGGCGTCATTTTGATGGTGGGCTTGCGCTTCATGCCCCTGCTCCGTCTGCCCCATGCCTTTGTCGTGATGTGGCGCGGGCGCAAGTCCCACCCGGAACATAAAGGCGAAATTTCGCCTTTTCGCGCCCTGATGACTTCGCTGGCGGCGACTGTCGGCACGGGCAACATCGTCGGCGTCGCCACCGCCATTCTTCTGGGCGGCCCCGGCGCGGTGTTCTGGATGTGGATGACGGCGCTTTTTGGCATGGCGACCAAATTCTGCGAAGCCACGCTGGCGGTCAAATACCGGGAAGTCACGCCGGACGGCAAATTCGTCGGTGGCCCCATGTATTACATCAAGAACGGCCTTGGCCCCAAATGGAAGTGGATGGCAACCCTTTTTGCCATCTTCGGCATGGTGGCCTCCTTCGGCATTGGCAACATGACCCAGGCCAATTCCGTGACCAACAGCGTCGTGGATATCGCCAAAACACAACTGGGGATCATCGTATTGCCGGAAGTCGTGGCGGTCATTTTGCTGATTCTGTCAGGTATCGTGTTGATCGGCGGCGTCAAGCGCATCGGTCAGGTGGCGGGAACGCTGGTTCCCTTCATGGCGATTGTTTATGTGCTCGGCGGTCTGGTTATTCTGGGCATCCATATTGACAAGGTTCCGGCGGCCTTTGCGCTGATCTTTGAAAGCGCCTTCACCGGACATGCCGCCGTGGGCGGTTTTGCCGGTTCGACGCTGGCCATGGCGATACGCTTTGGCGTGGCGCGCGGACTCTTTTCCAACGAGGCAGGCATGGGCAGCGCGCCCATCGCCCACGCGACCGCCATCGTCAAAAATCCGGTAAAGCAGGGCTTGCTGGGGATGCTGGATCCCTTTCTGGACACTATCATCGTCTGTTCGGTATCCGCGCTGGTGATTCTGGTTTCCGGTCAATGGTCGACCGTCGACGGCAAAATCGACAACGCCGCCGCTACCCTGACCTCCCTCGCGTTCAACAGCGCCCTGCCTTACGGCGGCCTGGGTTCCTGGCTGGTGACGATCGGTCTGGTGCTGTTTGCCTTTTCAACCATCCTCGGCTGGTGCGTCTATGGCGAACGCTGCGTCATCTACCTGTTTGGCCACAAGGCGGCGCTCCCCTTCCGCATCGTTTTTACCCTGGTTGTTCCGGTGGGCGCGATGGCCAAACTGTCGCTGGTCTGGCTCTTGTCGGACATATTCAACGGCTTGATGGCGATTCCCAACCTCGTGGCGCTGCTGCTCTTGAGTCCGGTAGTGTTCAAGCTCGCGCGGGAATTTTTCAGCGACCCCAAAAACCGGGATGAATAGACGCCGGATGTAAACGCATGAAATTCACGCCTGCCTCTTTCCGCGCCTGGTCGCGCAAAAAAGTGACCCTGCTAGGCATGTCGGGGGTCGGCAAGACTTGGCTGGCGTCGCTTTTGCGACGGCACGACTGGTTTCATTATTCGGCGGATTACCGCATCGGCAAGCGTTATCTTGACGAGCCGATTCTGGATCTGGTGAAGCAGGAAGCCATGTCCGTTCCCCTGTTGCGCGCGCTGTTGCGGCGCGACTGGATCGACATCTCGAATAACATCAAGGTCGATGATCTCGGCCCGGTGCTGTCCTTTGTCGGCAAACCGGGCGACCCGCGGCGCGGCGGGCTGGCGCCGACTGAATTTTCCCGCCGTCAGGCGCTCTACCGCGAGGCCGAAATCGCCGCGATGCGCGATGTGCCGAGCTTCATCGACAAGGCGTGGGACGTTTACGGCTACCCCCATTTCGTAAACGACGTGGGCGGCAGCCTCTGCGAACTGGAAGCATCCGGCGTGATCGAGCTTTTGAGCGAACACACGCTGCTGCTTTACATTCAAGTGACGACGCCGGAGGAAGAAGCGGTGTTGATTCAGCGGGCGCAGAGCGATCCCAAGCCGCTCTACTACCGCCCTGCCTTTCTCGCGGAATACCTGCCGCGTTATCGGGCGGAGCGTGGACTGAAGGATGCGGCGGATCACCTTGACGCCGATCCGGACGACTTCACCCGCTGGATTTTCCCGCATCTCTTTCGCGCCCGCGTCCCGCGCTACGAAGCCATCGCCCGACCACACGGTTACACCGTCACCGCGCGCGAAGTCGGCCAGGTGCGCGACGAAAGCGACTTTCTCGCCTTGCTGGAAACGGCGATTGGACGGCAGTCTGGCGCAGGACAAAAAGACAGATCTCTATCGAACAAATCACCGCAAGCCGCATAAACAGGCGCTTCGATATTTTCGATTTAGCCCCAAAAATACCTCCATGCGCTCCGGACGCAAACGGATTGTTGCGGATTGATTCGGACAAGAAAAAGGCCAGAACCCGCGTATTTACTGGAGTTTCCGGCCTTCACTGCTTCAGATGATGAAATGGTGGAGAAGAGGAGGATCGAACTCCCGACCTCCGCATTGCGAACGCGGCGCTCTCCCAGCTGAGCTACTTCCCCAAAGCGGGCGGAATTCTACAACAGGGCGGCGCGGGAGGTTAAATTTTTTTACACGCAGGGTCTTTGCTGATTCCGGATTTTGACATCCGCCAAAGAATCGCTATAATCCCGCCTCTTTTTCACGCAGTTTTGGAGTCCAACATGTACGCGGTCGTAAAAACCGGCGGCAAACAGTATCGGGTTTGCGTCGGTCAAAAACTCAAAGTAGAACAGATACCGGCGGAAGATGGCGCAGAAATCACCCTTGATCAAGTCCTCATGCTGGGCGAAGGCGAGGAGGTGAAGGTCGGCGCGCCTCTGGTTTCCGGCGCAAGCGTCAAATGCACCGTGGTTTCGCACGGCCGCCATGACAAAATCAAGATTTTCAAGATGCGCCGCAGAAAGCATTACCAGAAGCATCAGGGGCATCGTCAGAACTACACCGAGTTGCGTATCGACGCAATCGTGGCCTGAACATTAAAGGAGTAAGCACATGGCACACAAGAAAGCGGGCGGCAGTTCCCGTAACGGTCGCGATTCAGAATCCAAGCGTCTGGGCGTCAAGCGTTATGGCGGTCAGTTCGTGCTGGCGGGCAATATCCTCGTGCGTCAGCGCGGCACCCCGTTCCACGCGGGCGACGGCGTGGGCATCGGCAAGGATCACACCCTGTTTGCCCTGAAGGATGGAACGGTTCAGTTCGCCATCAAGGGCGCGAAGAATCGCCGCTTCGTCAGCATCCTTGCCGCCGCCCGGTAAGGCGCGGCGCGGAGGACAAAAGCCCTGTCCGTTGGCGGTCAGGGCTTTTTTGGTTTTTGGGGCAGCGGGAAAAACATGAAATTCATTGACGAAGCGAAGATTTACATCAAGGCTGGCGACGGCGGCAATGGCGTCGCTTCGTTCCGGCGCGAGAAATACATTCCGATGGGCGGCCCGGATGGCGGCGATGGCGGGCGCGGCGGCAGCATTTTCATGCAGGCCGACCGCAACCTGAACACGCTGGTGGATTATCGCTATACGCGCAAATTTCTCGCGCAGCGCGGCGAAAATGGTCGCGGCGCGGATTGCTATGGTGCGGCGGGCAGCGACATCACGCTCAAGGTTCCGGTCGGCACGGTGGTCTATGACGAACATGGCGACGCCCTGCTTGCCGACCTGCCCACCGACGGCATGAAAGTGCAACTCGCCAGGGGCGGCAAGGGTGGATTGGGCAATATCCATTTCAAGTCCAGCGTCAATCGCGCCCCGCGCAAATGCACGCCAGGCGAAGCGGGTGAGGAATTCGATTTGCGCATGGAATTGCGTGTGCTGGCGGATGTAGGCTTGCTGGGCTTGCCCAATGCTGGCAAAAGCACCTTCATTCGCGCCGTTTCCGCCGCGCGTCCCAAGGTGGCGGATTATCCGTTTACCACCCTGCATCCCAATCTGGGCGTGGTGCGGGTGAATGAAAACCGCTCCTTTGTCATTGCCGATGTACCGGGTCTGATTGCGGGCGCGGCGGATGGCGCGGGTCTGGGGGTGCGCTTTTTGAAGCATTTGCAACGCACCCGTATCCTGCTGCATCTGGTCGACCTCGCCCCCTTTGACCCGCAAGCCGACCCGGTGGCGGACGCCATCGCCATCGTGCGCGAACTGGAAAAACACGACCCAACGCTTGCCGCCAAACCGCGCTGGCTGGTCTTGAACAAGCTTGACCTGATTGCGGAAGAAGAACGCGAAACCCGTGTCAACGCCTTTCTCGCCGCCTATCGTCAAGCAGCGCAGGACGCGGACGAACAACCGCATTTCGCCATCGCCGCCATTTTCGGCGAAGGTACGCAGGCAATCTGTTACCGGCTGATGGATTTTCTGGAAAATCCGCCGGATGACGCGCCGCGCGTCGATTTATAATGTCCGTTTCCTGCCTTTGAGCGGAAATCCCGTTCGGAAAAAACATGCAAGGACAGCTTTTCAGCCAGGATTTTTTGTTGCGCGGCATTCGTGAAACGCCACCTTTCGAGGCGTTGACGAACACGGATTTTGCGGCTTTCCATTCGGCCTTGCAGTCGATTTTTCAGGGTCTTGCGTCCGACGCTGCGCTCAACGAAGCGCAAACCGAACAACTCATCATCGAAAAAACGCTGGTTGCCTTGGGGTGGAGAGAAGATTACCTGCCACAGGTCA